>JASLMQ010000973.1 GCA_030746455.1 Candidatus Latescibacterota bacterium | reverse complement strand
CGTGCGCAGCGCGTAGCAAGGGATGACACCCCAAGCTGCCACCGACCCGCCTTCTACCCACCCCTCGGATCACTCCGAACCCCAAGGAGATCGCCGTGCTGATCGACATCCACACCCACACCCACCTTCCCCGACACCCCGATATCGTGCGACACCACAACAAGCTATGCTGGCCCACCCCCGAACGCCTGATCGCCATGCTCGACGACGCAGCGATCGACATGGCCGTGATTCTGGGCTGCACCAGCCCCGAGCGCCGCTGGACCCTCGTGATCCCCGAGGAGATTCTGCAGATCAGCAGCCAGTACCCGGATCGCCTGATCCCCTTCTGCAACGTGGACCCACGCTACCTGGCGCACGGGGAGGCATCCGATTTCGTGCCCATACTCGGTGCCTACCGCGAGCTCGGCTGCAAGGGCATTGGCGAGTATATCCCCAACATCCCTTTCGACGATCCGCTGAACCTGAACGTCTTCGCAGCGGCGCAGGAGGTGGGCCTCCCCATCACCTTCCACATGGCACCGGGCATCGGAGGGCACTATGGCTTGTACGACGACCCGGGCTTGCCTCGGCTCGAGCGCGTGCTCAAGGCCTACCCCGACCTGGTGTTCCTGGGCCACTCACAGGCCTTCTGGGCTGAAATCAGCGCCGACGCCTCGGAGACACAGCGAGGAGGGTACCCCAAGGGAAAGGTCGTTCCCGGGCGCGTGGTGGAGTTAATGCGTGCCTACCCGAGCCTGCACGGCGACCTATCCGCCGGGAGCGGCCTGAACGCCATCAGCCGGGATCCGGAGTTCGGGTACGCGTTCATGGAGGAGTTCCAGGACCGGCTCTACTTCGGAACCGACATCGCCAACGATCCCCAGGAGCCCAAGATCGTGCCCTACTTCGCCCAGCTCAAGTCTGATGCGCTCATACCCGAGGCGGTCTACGAGAAGATCGCATGGCGCAACGCGGCGCGGTTTCTGGATATCGACCTCGACCCGGCCGCCTGAGACCGAGGACCTGCTGATGAATCCAACGAACGTGGTTCTGTTCATCGTGGACGGGCTGCGCACCGACATGCTGGGCTGCTACGGAGGCGCGCTGGCCGACACCCCACACATCGACGCCTTCGCGGCTGAGGGCCGCCTCCTCCGCCGTTCCTTCTGCACCCACTCGGTCTGCATGCCGACCCGCGCCTCGATCTTCACCGGACGGTATCCCCACATCCACGGCGTCTGGGCCAACGGCCTGCCTCTGCCCTCATCAGAGATCACGCTGCCGCAGGTCCTGGGCGACGCGGGATACGCGACCGGCGCTTCGGGAAAGATCCACTTCGAGCCCCAACAGGCCTACACCGACGGGATCTGCCCGATCATCACGGGATCCTACTACGGATTCGAGGAGGTACACCTCTGCGAGAACCGTCTGGGGCAGGAGTACCTGGACTGGGTCCGGGACACATCCCCCGAATCCCTTGATATCGCGAAGAGGCGCCGCGACGTACCCGAGGAGATCCACGAGCTGCACTGGATCACGAGCCAGGCGATCGACTTCATGGCCCGGAGCGCGTCTACAAGCAGGCCCTTCCTGTGCTCGTGCTCCTACCACGAGCTGAGCCCGCCCTCCAGTCCGCCTCCTGGCTTCTTGGGTTATACCGACCCTGAGGACGTGCCGATCCCCGGGCTCGACCCCGAGGATCTTGCACTGAGGCCACCGTTTTACCGCCAGTGCTACGAGGGCTACATCGCTCAGGGCAAGCAGCCGGACGAACCCACATTACGGCGACACATCGCTTCCGCGTACGACCAGATCCGCTTCATCGACAGGCAGTTCGGCCGCGTGGTCGCAGCGCTCAAGCAGCTCGGGATCTGGGAGAACACAGCCGTGCTGTTCACGGCCGACCACGGCCTGTCCTACTGCGACCACTACCAGTGGCGACACGGCCCCTTCCTCTTCGATCAGGTCACCAACGTGCCGATGATCTGGCGCGTTCCGGGCATGGCCCGGCCGGGCGCCGAGACCGGGGCGCTGGTCGAGGGCGTGGACATCATGCCGACGGCCCTGGACCTGTGCGGCGTCCCGGCTCCGCCGGGCGTCCAGGGGCGATCCATGGCGCCGCTGCTGCTCGATGTCGAGGGCGCAGAAGGACGCGACTCCGTGCTCGTCCAGGAACATGAGGCACCAGACCTGGCTGCGCGAGGCCTGCCCCCCGAATCGGTCAGCCAGATCGGTGTGAGGACGGCAGATCGGAAGCTGATTCACTACCCCGGGTGCCCCTATGGCGAGCTGTATGACCTGGACGCGGACCCGGGCGAGTTCCGGAATCTATGGGATGATCCGGGGTATCGCGACGTCAGAAGGGATATGGAGGTCCTGCTGATGGACAGGATGGCGGATGCCCGGGATCCCCTGCCCGAGCGAGAGTACCAGTGGTAGGAGTCCTGGTCGAGGGATAGAAGAGAGGCACACCTATGGCACCTCAGGAGACCATGATCCCGATGCGGGACGGCATCCGCCTGCAGAGCTTCATCTTCCTGCCGGAGGGCGGCGGCCCTTTCCCTGGCCTGATGGTACGGTGCATGTATGGCACCGATTCCGTGTCGGGGCGGGCCGAAAGGCTCACGAAAGAGGGCTTCGCCGTGGTGGCACAGAACGTCCGCGGCCGACGGAAATCGGAGGGAGGCCCCACGGGCCGGGGCGACTTCCCCGAGGACGGGTTCGACACGATCGAGTGGATGGTCGCGCAGCCCTGGTGCAACGGCCGGATCGGCACCTTCGGGGGATCGGCCCTGGCGCGGGTGCAGGCGGCAACGGCGTTCCTGGCCCACCCCGCCCACCGGGCGATGTGTCCGCAGGTGCTGCCCTACGGCATGATGAGCCGCCTGGGCGGCTCCATCACGCTGCACCAGATTCCGATGTGGTTCTTCTACGCCCAGAGCGGGCCGGAGCTGAATCCCTACGACCGGATCGACTGGATGCCGCACCTGGCGAAGCTGCCGACCACGAGCATCCTGGACGACCTGGGCGGGCCCATCGACCTGTTCCGGGATGTGGTCGCCGATCCGCACAGGGAGTACATGAACCTGGTCGAGCTCGAGCAGTTCCGGGCCCTTGGCACGCCCAACCTGATGGTGACCGGCTGGTACGACCACTGCGGCACCGGCCCCACCGACTTCTTCATGCACACGATGGCTCACGGCACCGAGGAGC
>JASLMQ010000972.1 GCA_030746455.1 Candidatus Latescibacterota bacterium | reverse complement strand
GTCTCCTGAGTGGACAAGCTATCTTTGGCCATCTTCGGGTTTCTCCTTGTCACCAGCGAATGGTGCTCTGATCCACGGGCATGTGGGTCTCACTCATACCGTTTGGATTCGGATTGGGTGACCGAGCGGAGCAGCTCGGCCGCGCGGTTCCCCCTGTCGTTCGATCCGGGACGTGCCAGGAAAAGGGGGAGGTCTTCCACGTAGACCATGGCGGGGTCGTCCGTTCGGGTGTCCAGTAGGAGCGTGTCCCCCACCTTGAGCCGTGCCACCTCGTCGGGGGGAAGCGTGCCTCGTCCCCAGACCACCCGAACGTCTGCCTTGACGCGCTTCAGCTGATCGAGCCGCGCTTGCGGTGCCCCGGACCACTTCCCACCGGCCCACGTCTGGATGTGCAGCAGCGACATGACCCGCTCGAGGGTGAAGTAGGGGTAGCACAGGTTGATCAGCCCGGAGGCGTGCTGCGTGTTGACCTCGAAGGCGATGAGAATCACCGTGTCCGACGGACTGGCCACCTGTATGAACTCCGGGTTGGTCTCCAGCTCCGCGTCCGAGACCTGGATCTTGAGCAGTGGCTCCCAGGTGGCCTCCAGGTCGGACAGGGCCCGGGTGACCGCCTTGCCCATCACCTGCCGTTCGACGGCGGTGATCACGCGCGGTTCCTGCGGCGGATCGGCGCCCACGCCCCCGAACGAGCGGTCGATGAACTGGTCGGCCAGGGGAAGCGCGAAGTCCAGGATGGCCGGTCCACCAAACTCCTCGACGTTGAAGGTGTAGGAACACGATGGGTTGGACAGCGACATGATGAACTCGGCATAGGTCGTCTGATCGACGAACGCGATGTCGACGTCGACGATGGACCGCTGGATGGACGAGAATGAAGCGGCAAGGATCCGTGCGAAGTTGGAGTGCAGGTTCTCCAATGTGCGGACCTGCGCCTTGGACACGCGCGCGGGGTGCTTGAAGTCGTAGGTGATGATGGGCTTGGTTGGGCTCGTCTTCGCCTGGGCGGATCGCCCGCCGGCTTTCTTCGCCGTTTTGCTGCGCGTCTTTGCCATATCAGCCTCGTCGGTTTCGTGGCGGTCTTCCCTGGCGTGCTCAGACGGCGTTGCGCCCGTCGAGCAGGAGCGGGTCGAACTCGTCGAGTGGGGGGATGCTCTGAAGGAGCTCAACGGCGTGGTTGTCGGCCGTTCCTGTTCCAGGTCGGGCCAGGAAGATCGGTTCTTCCTCCACGTAGACCACCGCCGGGTCGTCTGCCCGAGTGTCCAGCACCACGGTGTCCCCCACCTGCAGGCGGGCAACGTCCTCCGCACTGAGCTCCCCCCGTCCCAGGACGACGCGGAGGTCGGTTTCGACCGTCTTCAAGACATCGAGGCGGCTCTGCCGGACCTCGTCGCTGGACTGCTTCGTCTGGCCGGCTGCCCAGGTCGTGATGTTGAGGTAGGGCATTACCGGCTCGAGGGTGAAGTAGGGATAGCAGAGGTTCACGAGGCCGGTGGCGTGCTGCGTTCTGACCTCGAAGGCGATGAGGATTACGGTGTCCGAGGGAGCGGCCACATGCATGAATTCCGGATTGGTCTCGAGCTCCGCGTCGGAGACCTGGATCTTGATGAGCATCTCCCAGGTTCGCTCCAGATCGGCCAGGTTCCGTACCAGGACCTGGGCCATCACCGATCGCTCGACTGCCGAAAGGGGCCGCACCTCCGGTGGATTCGGATCCTCCGAGCCGCCGAACTGCCGGTTGATGAAGGAGTAGGTGATCGGCAGGGAGTAGTCGATGATGGCCGGGCCGCCAAGGGGCTCGACGGTGAAGGTGTAGGAGCAGGAGGGGTTGTTCAGCGACATGATGAATTCGGCATAGGTGGTCTGGTCCACAAAGGCGATGTCCACGTCCACCACAGAGCGCTGGAGGCCGCTGAACGTATGCGCGGCCATCCTCGCGAAGTTCGAGTGGAGGTTTTCCAGGGGCCGCTGCTGGTCCTTGGTCACGCGTGCCGGATGCTTGAAGTCGTACCTGATGATGACAGGGGAGTCCCCCTTACGGGTCGGCGCTTTCTTGGCCTTCTTGGGCGTGGCCCCGACAGGACGTGGATGCAGCCCGTCGATGTCCTTCTGAGAGAGCTCCTCGGGAAGGGCGTCGATTCGATCCTGAGGGATTTCCGGTGCGGGATGCTCCGTGAGAAGCAGCTTTTCGACGCGCTGGACCAGGTCCAGTCGGGCGAAGGGCGACAGCAGATAGCGGTCTGCACCGGACTCGAAGGCCGCCAGGACCTCGCCCTTCGTATTCTGCGTGCCCACGAGCAGGATCCGGAGTGCGGCGTGCTTCTTCTGCCCGCGGATCTGACGCACGAGTTCGAGACCGTCTCCCACGGATAGCTCGCGATCGACACAGACGAGGACGAAGGGCTGTCGACCGAGCTCCTTCAGGGCGTCCTCGCCGCTGGCGACCTGGATCAGGTTGAAGGAGCGTGTCCTCCCGAAGCGCCCGATGAGGGCCTCGCGAGCGTCCGCGGTGTCTGAGACGACCAGGACGCTGAACCCCGAACGCCCCTGCCGATCCTCAGCCGTGAGAAGCGCGTCGATTTCGTCTTGCGACAATATGTCGGGCATGGCTAGGATCCCAGGTGAGGGCAAGAAACCAAGCGGATGGATTGCTGATGTCGGCGGAAGGCAGAAGGCAGAGGGCAGACGTGAGACCCTGATCGGGCTCCGCTGTGCTCAGGACCAAAGGGCTTTTCTGCTCTCCATCCGTGTGTATCGGTGTCCATCTGTGGTTGCTCTCGACTTTGTTTGTGTCTATCCCAACCCGGAGCGGGTGCGGCGGGAGACGGACTCCTCCCACACGCTGAGGCGGGGCCGGAGGGGTGCACGCTCGGCCGGGGCTTCGGGCTTGGGCTGTGCCGCGGGGGCCTCGAGATCGCGACGGAGCTCATCGACAGCCTGCCTCAGATCCCGCACCTCACCGGCCAGTCCCCTAACGATGAGGGCCAGATCCTCGAGCGTCGTGTCCGGGCCCTTCTGCTGAAGCTCGGAATCGATGCCCTGCCACAGGCCCTCCGGGGCCTCCTCGGACCGAAGGTCTTCGGCCGCCTCCCAGGCCGTCATATGGCTCTCATATTCCTTCCGACACCGCTCGCAATCCTCGAGGTGGGCCTCGAGGTCCAAACGCTGTTCGGACGAGAGCTCGTCGTCGATATAGGCCGAGAGATTACGTTCACAGGAGAAGCAGTTCATTGTCGTTTCCGTTGCTGTGTGAGTGGTCGGTGTTCTGCTGGTGGCTGAAAGCTGTCAGCTGATCGCTAGGCTTCCAGGTAGGGCCGGATCGCGTCGCGGACGCGCTTCCTCGCGCGATGGATCCGCATCTTCACTGCATCCTCGGAGCATTCGACGATCTCGCCGATCTCCTTGTACCGCATCCCTTCTAGTGTTATGTCCCTTAAATGTCTTTACTAATCCATGGCCCTGTCGTATATTCTCTCTGGACCCTTTGGAAAGGAGAGAACTATGCGCCGCGGACGTCCGCTCAAGCCGC
>JASLMQ010000971.1 GCA_030746455.1 Candidatus Latescibacterota bacterium | reverse complement strand
ACCAGGACGATTCGGCCATCGTCGAGCAACACCGGGTAGGGCGAAACCGACCAGACGTGGATGCGACGCGGCTCCGACCAGTTGAGGCCCTCGTCGTCGGAGTGGCAGATCGAGGTCCACCGTATCCTCGCGCCAGCCGTCACGTACCAGCATCCCAGCGTGCACAGCCATCGCCCCGAGGGAAGCGCGAGAACCTGAGGGTAGGAGCTAGCGATCCGGCCCGTGGGGTCGCACGCGATCTCGCTGTAGAAGTCCCAGGTTGCGCCGTGGTTCTCCGACGCGTAGAGCTGGGGGGCGTAGAGCCGCGCCTCGGACACCCCCTCGATCCCCCCGGATCCCACTAGCCAGCACACCGCCCGCGCCCCGCCCAACGGCATCACGTTGTTGGCCAGCTCCACCACCGTGGACGTATGGTGCGGCCACAGGATCGACGGTACAGACTCCCAGCGTCGACCCCGGTCTGGAGACCTGAAACCGTAGGTCACGTTCCCGTGGGCCGTGCTTCCATCTGGAAGATCGTGCTCGTCGCCGCACCAGGCGCGACCCATCAGCAGCACCGTGTCCGGCGAGGACAGATCGATAGACTCGCGATCGGGGCCCCGGTGCCCTTCGTAGTCGTCCAGCCGAAGCGCGCGACGCTGCGCCTCCACCGGCTGGGCGTTGTCGAACACCACCCCCGAATCCGTCCACGTCGCACCGGCGTCCGTCGACCGTCTCAGCCGGACGTAGCCCCGCTGCCAGATCCCCCCCTGCCCGTGCCCCACCTGCTCGGGATCCGTGTACTTGCACGGCGCCTCGATGTAGGCGGCCAGGATCTCGTCTCCCCAGCACCAGAGGCCGCCCTGCCGGGGCCAGTGGCAGACCAGATCGGGCCCGCCCCCGATCACGATGTGCTCGATTTCCGAGAATGCGCTCACCGTCTACTCCCGGCCCTCTGCCGAATCGTCTCGCTCCGGGGCCAGATACCCCTTCTCCACGGCATCCTCGATCAGCCGCCTGACGTAGGCCCAAAGCGCGGGTGCCCCGGCCTCCATGTGTGCATTCCTCTCGATCACCTGGTCCACGCGAATCCCGTGCCTCTGCCAGGCCGCGCCCTGGGTGTGGTAGTTGAGCAGGATCGGCTGGAACCGGTCCAGGGCCGCGGCATACCTAGCCTCGGGCGTCTCCCGGGCCTCGAACTCCTCCCACAGCGACCAGAGATCCCGCTCTAGGTCTGCCGGCAGGATGCCGAAGATCCGCTCTGCCGCTGCCCGCTCCCTCTCCTGCTGGTCTTCCCTCGCCTTGGTGTCGTAGACGAACGTATCTCCCGCGTCGATCTCCACCAGGTCGTGGACCAGTACCATCTTCACCACCCGCAGCAGGTCGACCTCATCGCACGCATACTCGGCCAGGAGTACGGCCGTAAGCGCCAGGTGCCAGGAGTGTTCCGCATCGTTTTCGTGACGCTCGGAGCCAGTCACCATCGTCTGGCGTAAGACGCCCTTGAGCCTGTCGATCTCGACGATGAACGCCACCAACCTATCGAGCCTGTCGTCTGCCGGAGTCCCCACGGTTCCTGTCGCGCTCCTGAAGTCGGTGTTGACCTAGGCGAGTTCCGGGATGATCCGCATGGTACCTTTGAGGGTCTCCCCGGGACTGAGGCGATTCAGCCCGCTGTCGATGCCTCGCTCCTCCAGGTTCACGGCATCGGTGGTGCACGTGTAGGGCTCGAAGCAGATCACCGGTCGCTGCTCCGGTGCATACAGGACCAGTTCCCGGAAGACCCCGTCGGCCTCCATCGCGATCGAGAGGCCCGCTGCCGGATCGCGATACACGCAGCGGCTCCATCCGTCCGACAGCGAAAGATCCGTCCAAACGTCGTCGTAGTACAGGTCCCGAAGCGGGGTGGGCTCTCGCAGGTCGTAGTTCCCGCTGACCGGTCGCACCTCACCCGTGGGGATGCAGTCCGGACGAAGCACCCAGCGTCGTTCCGCCGGCATCTGCACCGCGCAGGCGCCACGGTCGCCATCGCCAGAGATCGGAAGGGGGAAGTAGGGATGCATGCCCAGCCCGGCGGGCATGTCTGTCTCCCCCGTATTCGTTGCCTCGATCTCCAGAGTCAGGGCACCATCCTGAAGTCGGTAGATGGCGGCGCCCTCGAACGGAAAGGGGAATTGCCGGTCGATCTCGGGGAAGCCCTTCGACCTGAACTGCAACCGGGTCCACGCGCCGCCCGCTCTGGACGCGCCGGTGGCAGTGACAACCCACGGCCTGTCCAGAACGAACCCGTGGATGGTGTGGCCGCCGTCCGCGGGCCGGTCCAGCTGATGGACGCTGCCGTCGAACAGGAACCGGCCGTTCTCGATACGGTTCGGGAAGGGAAACAGGATGGGGATCCCGAACCCGCTGGGCCGGTCCCGAACCGCCTCCGCAGTGTCGGGAGGATAGAGGACATCGATCGGCCCGGCGTCGCCGTTCAGGCGATAGACGATACAGTTGGCGCCAACCGAAGGCAGTACGTGCGCCTCGTGACCCCGATCCCCGTCGCGTAGGACGACAGTCGGGTGCCCGTCCAGCTCCTCCATCGTGGCCGAAAGCGAACTCACGCCTACCCCCTTCCCCCAGGCTTCGGGGCAATGGGCCACGAATCGCCCGCCATGTATCCCCCGTCCACGTAGATGAGCTGGCCCGTCACATAGTCGGAGGCGGGAGATGCCAGGAAGATCGCCGTGCCCGCCATGTCGTCGGGATCGGCCAGCCGGCCCTGAGGGATCCGGTCCTTCCCCCACGCATGCATCGTGGGATCGGACCAGACCTTCTCGGTCAGCGGCGTGATCACGAAGCCCGGACAGATGGCGTTCACCTGGATATTGTGGGCTGCCAGCTCCAGGGCCTGGGCCTTCGTCAGCTGCCCTACGGCCCCCTTGGTCGCCGCGTAGACCGAGATGCTCGCAAGCGCCCGGCCCGTCGTGAGAGACCCGATGTTGATCACCTTGCCCTGCTTGCGCGGGGCCATGTGTTTCACGACCTCCTGGGTGGTGAAGTAGAGTCCCTTCAGGTTCACGTCGGTGATCTGATCGTAGTGTTCCTCCGTCACCTCATCGATCGGCTCCCGGATATTGATCCCCGCGTTGTTCACCAGAATGTCGATCTGGCTATGCCACGCCGCGGCGGCATCCACCCCCGTGGCGATGGACTCGAGCGACGACACGTCCATCTCCACCGCAGTCGCCTCGCCCCCGTCCGACTCGATCGCCACGACGGTCTCGTCCAGCTGCGTGCGCGTGCGTGCCGCGCAGACCACACGGGCGCCGTGTGCCGCTAGGCCCTTCGCGATTCCCTGTCCGATGCCACGTCCCGCGCCGGTGACCAGCGCGATCCGATCTTCCAGTGAGAACAGCGTTGTCACCCTATCCTCCGCGTCGATTTATGGTCCGCTACAATGGGGGCACCGGCCCGTACATGCCCCAGGCAGGCCGTAATATAGGAAAATCGCCATGCCCATACAACACC
>JASLMQ010000970.1 GCA_030746455.1 Candidatus Latescibacterota bacterium | reverse complement strand
GAAACCCGGCACCACGAAAGACACGAAAAGCACGAAAGAAAGGCATATCTGGGTGCAGGAAGGCCCGGGCATTGGGTCACAAAGGATGGCGTGAAGGATCCAGGCCTGAGCCCGAGGTGGGACCTCGATACCCAGGCGCTTAGCGCCCCTCGCACCCTCCGATTTCGTCGGATTGAGGCTAGACCAGGGGGTCCGAGAGGGAGGGACTAGGAATGGAGAGCATCCTGGACGTAGGTGACCGGCTTGAGTTGTTTGTGGATCAGCAGCTGATCGACACGCTCGAGAACGTGGAGCTGTGTTTGCACGAGCCCCGGCCTCTGCCGCTGGCAGAAAGCCCCCTGCCGATCATGTACTCGACGGTGATCAAGGAGGAGAACCTCTTCCGGGCCTATTACCGCGACAGCCGCCCCGGCTACGACGGGCCCCGTCACGACGGTAACGACGGGGAGATCTGCTGCTACGCGGAAAGCCGCGACGGTCACGAATGGACGTTTCCGGATCTGGATGTGGTGGACGTTCCCAGTTCACGAGGGAGGAACGCCGTCCTCGCGGAGCCCCCGTTCTGCCACGACCTCTCGCCTTTCCTGGACGATCGGCCGCACGTGCCCGGAGACCAGCGGTACAAGGCCCTGTCTGGCGTCCAACCCGGTGGCCTGTTCGCCTTCGCATCCCCGGATGGGATCCGCTGGAGAAAGATGCAGGAAACGCCCGTGATCACGGTCGAGGGGTCCGCCTTCGACTCACAGAACGTGTCCTTCTGGTCCTCCGTGGAAGGCTGCTATGTCGCCTACTACCGCACCTGGAGCACACCGCACGGACGCCTGCGCACGATCAGCCGGTCCACCTCGGACGATTACGTGCACTGGACCGAAGCAGCGCCGATGAACCCGAACCTGCCGGGAGAACATCTCTACACCAGCAACACGCATCCCTACTTCCGAGCGCCACACATCTACCTCGCTCTCCCGACGCGGTTCATGCCCGACCGCGGCCAGTCCACAGACATCCTGTTCATGGCGACCCGAGCCGGGAGCGAATCGTACGAACGCCTCTTCACGGAGGCACTCATACGACCCGGTCTCGACCCGGCCCGCTGGGGCAACCGTTCCAACTACGTCGCCCTGAACGTGGTTCCCACCGGCGCCGCCGAGATGAGCATCTACCACAAGAACGGTCACCGCTACGTACTGCGAATAGACGGGTTCGTCTCCGTTCGCTCCGGGACGGCTCCAGGCGAGATGGTGACCGTCCCGCTGACGTTCGAGGGAAGCACGCTTGTCGTGAACACCAGCACTTCCGCAGCGGGGGGGCTGCAGGTGGAGATCCAGGATGCAGACGGCGAACCGGTACCGGGGTTCGCACTGGAGGACTGCCCGGCGATTGTGGGTGATAGCATCGAGCAGATCGTCCGGTGGGAGGGGAATCCCAACCTCGAAACGCTTGCCGGGAGACCGGTGCGCCTTCGCTTCGTGATGAACGAGTGCGATTTGTATTCGCTGCAATTCCAGCGCGAGGGATCCACACAATGAGCAAGATGAATGTGCTGTTCGTCGTGGTAGACGACCTCCGGACGCAGCTGGGATGCTATGGCATGCCGTGGGTGCACTCTCCGAGCATCGACGCGTTGGCCGAGGAGTCTCTGGTCTTTGAGCGGGCCTACTGTCAGCAAGCGGTTTGTGCGCCTTCTCGGTGCAGCGTCCTGTCCGGCTGCCGTCCGGATACGACGACGATCTACGATCTGCAGACGCCCCTGCGCAGCGCCATGCCCGATGTGTTGACCTTGCCGGAGCACTTCAGGGCCAGCGGTTACGAAACGGTATCGATCGGAAAGGTGT
>JASLMQ010000969.1 GCA_030746455.1 Candidatus Latescibacterota bacterium | reverse complement strand
GGCGTGCTCGCACGGGTGCCGGATCAGCGTGAGCGTGACTTCTGGCTCATCTGGGGGATCGGACGAAGTCGCGACGGCCTGATCTGGGAGCCACCCCGGAACGATCCCTTCCTGGTACGCGCCAATCCCGAACACGCGAAGCTCCATCGCGCGCTGGACGGCGGATTGGTGCTCTCGGACCAGATGTCGAGCCCGATCGCCCAGCGGGTGACCCGAAGCGTGAAGGGCTGGATCACGTACGATCTCGAGACGGCCCACCGGATCCCGGATTTCCTCTTCACGCTGCCGCCCCATATGTGCCGCGTGGTGGGTGGTTTCTCGGGGCCGAACTGGGACGGCACCTACTGGGCGCAGCCTCACCTGGGGCTGGTATGCGCGCGCAAGGGCCCGACCGTTGTGGCCCTGAACGGCTATCTCTATGGCTGTCTGGGCTCGGAGACCTTCGCACAGGTGGCCGATGCCGGGCTCTGCGCCAGCACTACAGGGATCGATTTCAAGGAGGTCTGGCCGTTCCGGCCGTTCATCCGGCGTGGCGAGCGGGGGAGCTGGGACTTCGGCATGATCGGCCAGCGCGAGATCATCGACTGCGGCGAAGAGACGCGGTTCTACTACATCGGCGGGAGCGTGGGGAATTTCGCGAGCACATATCTTCCTGGCTACGCCTACGTGCCCCGCGACCGGTACGGCTACCGGTTGATCCGCGGCTACCGGAACACGGACCGGCGCCGAATGACCGGGACCGTCGAGCTGGCACCCCAGACGCTCCCCGACAAGCCGCGTATCGCGGTGAACGTGTCCCACGTGACCACGCAACGAACCGTTCGGCTGGAGCTGGCCGACGAGACGGGAAGGGCTATTCGGGGCTACAGCTTCACGTCTTGCCTGCCGGTGAGGCGGGAGGGGCTGATGCGGACGGTGCGCTGGAAGAACAACCGCACCGGGCGGGAGCTGGGCGGACGAACGGTGCGCATCCGCACACGGCTGGACAGCCCGGACTGCGGCGTGGTGTACACCGACTCCCCGCGGCTATATGCGATCTATACGCAGGATCCGGCCTGACGCCGGAGAGCGGGACGACCCCCATCCCATAGGTTCCGCCCCGCAAAGAGATGGTTATGCTCCGGACGAATCCCTATATTTCCGCCTCTGACGTGCGGATTCTGCCGACGCGATGCCTCCCCCGGGCCAGGTCGGTAGACTCCTGAGCGATGACTCGAGCCAACCGGAGGAACCCTCTCGATGCCGCGACCCAACATTCTGATCCTCTACACAGACCAGCAGCGCTGGGACGCACTGGGCGCCAATGGGGACCCCGAGATCAAGACCCCAAACCTTGATCGTCTGGCCTCCCAAGGCATCAACTTCCCGCGGTTCTTCGTTCAGAATCCCGTGTGCATGCCCAGCCGGGTCAGCCTCCTGTCGAGCCGCTATCCCTCGTCGCTGGGGATCTATCAGAACGGGACGACCGTTCCGTCGGACACGCTGGTCCTCCCGATGATGCTGAGCAACTACGGTTACCACTCGGCGAATCTGGGCAAGCTCCACTTCCTTCCCCACGCCAATCGCGACCACGCCGACCCCCATCCACCCTATGGCTTCGACACGCTGGCGATCTCCGATGAGCCCGGGTGCTACGACGATGCCTACCGGGCCTGGGTGCGAAACCGTGCGCCCGATCAGCTGGACCACATCAGTGTAGGGCTGCCGCCCGCGCGGGCGCAGTGGGAAGCGATGATGGGTGCACAGCCGGGGATCGCACATCCCGACCGCGAGAGACAGGGCGCGGTGCCCTTCCCCGCCGATGACGGGCTCACTCACACGGCCTTCGTAGCGAACCAGACGATCGAGTTCATCCGGCGCCACCGGGATCGTCCCTTCATGGCGATCGGCGGATTCTACTCCCCGCACAGCCCGTGGGTGACCCCACAGCGCTTCCTGGACCTCTACGATCCCGCGTCGCTTCCTCTGCCGGAGATTCCGGAAGGATGGCAGGCCCCGGGCAACCGGGCGCCAGTGGCCGAGGACGAGCTGCGGTCGATCCGCCAGGGGTACTACGGCATGGTCTCGGAGGTGGACCACTACGTTGGCCAGATTCTCGACTGCCTCGACGCTGAGGGTCTGGCGGAGAACACAATCGTGATCTTCACATCCGACCACGGGGAGTACCTGGGGGACTACCACATGTTCGGGAAGGGGGCCCCGGGGATGGACTGTATCAGCCGGGTTCCCTTCGTCGTTCGATGGCCGGCGGGGGCGGAGCGCGGTCTGACCCACGAGGGGATCGTCGAGGCGGTCGATGTGGTCCCGGCGCTGCTTGAGGCGTGCGGGATCCCGATTCCGCCCAGCGTGCAGGGCCGGTCGCTGCTTCCGGCCGTTCGAGGCGAGTCGGACCCCGGTAGGGACTGCGCGCTTACGGAGGCGGTCCGCACCCGGTCGATTCGTACCGAGGGGCATCGATACGTGATCGACCGGGACGGACGCGAAACGCTCCACGACCTGAGCCGCGACCCGAACGCGTACATCAACGTCGCACAGGAATCGGCATACGCATCGGTGCTGGCCGAGCACAGGCGGATGCTGCTGGAGAAGCTGTTCGAGACGTGCACTCCGCTGCGGCGCGAGTGGGCGTACTGACAGGGAGCCCGGAAGGACTTGGGTGCAGCGTGAAGGCGTGGATTTCACTGACCGGAGTCTGAATGCCGGCAGATCCCACTCCGCCACAGAGTGGCTACGTGGCACAGGCGGCAGAAGAGAGAAGTAGATCGGGACGAGACATGTCGGATGCCACGCCGCAGAAGGTAGATAGCAGGGCTGAGACCGGAACCGCGGACCCGGCTGCCGGCGGGACGGCCCGTGCGGTGACGCTGCGGTCGGTTGCGACGGCGCTCGTCGTGATCGCCCTGAGCATCCTGTGGGACGAGTGGATCTCCTACGAGGTCCGGGGATCCAACATCAGCCGAAGCCACTTCCCGATGGCCTTCTTCTTCCCCTTCCTGGCGACGGTGGTGATCAGTATGCTGCTGCACGCGCTGCGGCCGGGGTGGGGGCTGAGCCGTTCGGAGCTGCTGGTGGTGCTGGCTGCGGGGCTGGTGGGCATCATCGTCCCGTATGACGGGATTATGGGCCACCTGATCGGGGTGATTTCGGGGCCTTACTATTTCGCGACGCCTGAGAGCGGGTGGGAGCTCTATCTCTACCAGCACATCCCCAGGTGGCTGGTGCCGCAAAACCAGAACAACGCCATGCGATGGTTCTACGAAGGCCTTCCCGCCGGCGAGACCGTTCCGTGGCGGGTCTGGGTGACGCCGCTGTTCTGGTGGATGTGCCTGCTTGGGTCTCTCGCCTTCGCGGTCTTCTGTGTGGTGGTGATGCTTCGCCGGCAGTGGATCGACCACGAGCGGCTGACCTACCCCATCGTGGAGGTCGGCCAGATGCTGACCGAGACCGAGCCCGGAGGACGGCTGCCCGCGTTCTTCCGCTCCTCGCTCTTCTGGGTGGCCTTCGGCATCGTGATGGCCCTCAAGCTGTGGAACATCGTCTCCTACTTCTCGCCTTCTTTCCCGTACATCCGGATCGAGGGCGGTGCCCTCCGGTTGCTTCCCGATTTCCCGATCCTGATCCAGCGGATCAGCTTCTACGCGATCGGCTTCGGGTACTTCGCGCGTCTCGATGTCCTGTTCAGCGTCTGGTTCTTCACCGTGCTGACGGCCTTCGAGGTTTACGCCTTCAACAGATTCGGCTACACGCTGGGGGAGTCCCGGTCGCAATGGGGCAGCCAGGCCCTAATGTGGCAAAGCCTCGGCGGGCTGTTGTTTCTCGCGGTGTGGAGCCTGTGGATGGCCCGGCACCATCTGGGGGACGTCTGGCAGAAGGCGCTTCGGCCGGCCTGTGATGTGGACGACAGCGGCGAGCTCCTGTCGTACCGTACGGCACTGTTCGGTTTCGTGGGGACGATGGTCTTCGCGGGGGCCTGGCTTCGCACCGCGGGCATGGAGATCTGGGTGGTGCTGGCCTTTCTGCCCTTGGCGTTGCTTACCTTTCTGGGTCTGTCGCGCGTGGTTGCGGAGCTGGGGCTGGTGTACTCGTACTACCGGGTTCAACCCTACGACGCCGTGCTCAGGGCCCTGGGCACGCCGCTTGTGGGGCCGTCCAGCGTGACGGCCCTCGCGTTCATGCGGACCTTCAACAGCATCGGCAAGGGCTTCGTGATGCCCTCTTTCACCCAGGCGGTGAAGGCGGTCGATCGGGTGGTGAGTCCGCGACGGGTCGCAACCGTCATCTGGGTCGCTCTGGCCTTCGGCTTCATCGTCTCGCTGGTGGACACAGTGGGATTCGGCTACGCCTTCGGTGGATACCACATGCGGGGCCTGAGGGGAGCTGCCCGCGGCCCGTTCAACCAGGCCGTGGCGGCCATCCGCAATCCCCTGCCGTGGGGCGGCGGAGGGAGGTTGATGTGGGCCGGGATCGGGGCGGTGGCCATGGCGGCGATGACACTCCTACGCTATCGGCTTTCCTGGTGGACGCTGCACCCCATTGGACTGGCGATACAGGCACACTACGGTACGACGAAGACCCTGTTCTCCATCTTCATCGTCTGGGCGATGAAGTCGATCCTGATGCGGATCGGCGGGGTACAGCTCTACGAACGCTGGAAGCCGTTCTTCGTCGGACTGCTGGCCGCCCAGGCGTTCAGTACTGCGCTGGTGTTCGTGATTGATGTGATCTGGTTCCCCATTCGGGGACATAACGTGCATAACTTCTAGGTGAAGACATGAACCGTTTCGTATGGATTCCAGAGACCGGCAAAGGGCAGAAGGCAGAAGGCAAAGGGGACGGCGCCACACAATGGACGGTGTGGATCGTCTTCTCGGCTGCCATGCTCATGGTGGCGGCGGGCGGGGTACTCCCGTGTGGGGCCGAGAAGACCGGCGGTGAGACTGGGGGAAGGGTGATGCCGTTTCGGAGCCGGGACGCGGTTGTGCGCGAGTCCCCGGAGACCGTCCGGCTCGTGGGCGCGGATGTGGTGCCGGGCACCTGGATCGTCACGGGTGAATCCGCTCCAGGGCCGAGGGAGGCCTTCCACAACCAGCAGATCGACCGGGCGGCGGTGGTGTTGACGACCTACCTGGAGAAGATCACGAACGTGACGTGCCGGATCCTCCACACTCCAGAGCAGGCATCCGACGCGCGGTTGGCGCTGCTCGTCAGGGGCTACCGTGACATGGCGAACCGGGCACCGCGTTG
>JASLMQ010000968.1 GCA_030746455.1 Candidatus Latescibacterota bacterium | reverse complement strand
TCCGACAGTGATCTCCCCGCCGGCGGGCACACCGTTGCTGGTCAGGCTCAGGTAGATGTGGGCGCCGCTGCTGGCATAGGTCCCTCTGCTCGTCATGGCCTTCCACAGCGCGTCTCGGGTCAGCTCGGGCGCGACGACGGCCGTGATGGGGCCGGTGCCATAGGCGGAGTCCCGGTGCCTCATCGGATACTTTTGCGAGAACCTCCCGCGGAAGGGCTCGACGGCCCTAGGGCCCCCCATGAGGCCCACGTGGAGGTCGGAGGCGGCACAGACACCGGGTTTGTACCCGAGCCTGAGCGCTTCCTGCAGCAACCATTCGGCGCAGCCGAAGCCCGAGCAGATCTCCAGGAAGCGCTCCTGCTCCGGCCGGTAGGCGTCCCACTTGGGGGGTTGACCGCCGATGTGCACCTCAAGCAAGACGTCATCGCGGCTGCCGTAGGTCGCCTCGACCTCTTCCATGGGCGATTTCATACTGGGCGGCGCGGGCTCTTCTTTGTAGTCCTTGAAGATGACTTGGCGATCGCCGGCGCCGCAGGCGGGATGCGCCTCGTAGCCGATGAAAGGCACGTACCGGCCGGGGCGGTCGATCTGCTCACACGCCTCGCGCCAGGCCTCCCAGGTCTCCTCGCGCTTGTCGGGATCCATCGACATGGCCCCAGGGCTGGCGAAGTCGAAGCGTCCCACCCAGTGCCCCTGCTGGTGGCGCGACAGGGGATCCATCTTGTCCGTGCGCAGGTACATCAGGTGCATGGTGGCATCGCCCCAGCCATGGGCGTGGACATCGCCCCAGTAGACGTGGGCCGCGGGTTCCTCGGACGCGACGGTGGGGTTGCTCAGGAAGCTGCCGTCGACCGATTCGCCTCGCACGCCGATACGGTAGACTCCCGGACGACCGACCGTGACGCCCTCGAAGATCTTGACGCCATTGTCATCCGCGGCGAAGGTGTATGATTCGGGTAGACCGGAAACCCCTTCCGGGATTTCGAAGTCGACATGGCCGCTGTAGTCCTCGACCACGTTCCGGTTCTGGTCGAAGGCCCCCAGGTGGACCGGGAACGGCTCTCCCACCTTCGCGACCGTGGGGCCCAGGAGCCGCAGCAGATCGACCTCTGGACGGTGGATGACCGAGTAGTCGAAGGGATTGCCCTGGACGCCCTCGAACTCGCCGCTACCGTCGGCGTCCACGGCGAGCAGGAACTGGCCGTCCGTGGCCGACCAGAAGATTTCGGAGCCAACGCCGCCGTGTGCGCGTTCTCCGACGGTGACCGTGCACGATTCGCCGACCTTGAATGTGCCGGATTCGACGACGACGTTAAGGAGGTTGACGCCGTCGTTGCGCGTGATCAGGCGCAACGCGGCGGCGCTCTCGGTCTCGAGCGTCGTGTAATCCCGACCCGCAGGGCTGGTCTGCTGGAGTTGATAGGCGATCTGGTAGTTGAAGCGCACCAGCGCCATCGCGGAGCCGGCCGGGAGGTCGCGATCGCGGTTCTCGATCCGGAACCGCCACGTCCCCCGGGCACCGGAAACCAACCGCATGCCCGATCCGCTGAAGACGACCCCGCTGGCGTCTTCGAAGCTCGGAGCCAGGGTGACGTCGAGGTCGGATGGTGTGTAGTGCTGGGGGTAGACCGGGATGGTTCTCTCAGGCATTCCGGTACTCCTTGGTGTATGGGTGCGGTCAGCCCCTGGCGACCGTCAGCGAATGCGGTATTCCTCGACCTTGTCCGGATCGAGGGTGACCCCGAGCCCCGGACCGGGCGGGAGGTGGGCAAAGCCGTTCTCGATCTTCAGCTGTTCGACGATGATGTCGTCACTGTGGTAGACGACTCCGTTGACGTCGCTTCCGTAGCCCAGGTTGTGTACGGCGAACGCGAGATGCGCCTGAGCGGCCGTGCCGATGCCGAGCTCGGGCATGCTACCGATGATGCAGGGAATGCGTGCGGCCTCGGCGATGGCGAAGATGCGCGAGGCGGCCCGGATACCGCCGGCCTCGGAGACGTAGACGTTGAAGACGTCCGCGGCGCCTGCCCGGATGCAGGCGATGGCGTCGGTGGGGGTCCAGATGCTTTCGTCGGCCATGATGGGCACATCGACGGCGTCGCGCACCAGCCGCATCCCCTCGAGGTCGCTGAAGTGGAGCGGCTGCTCCACCAGCTCCAGGTTGTAGGGCTCGAGGGCCTTGATCTGTCGGACGGCCTCCTTGGCCGAGAGCCAGCCCATGTTGGCGTCGACCCGAAGGGTGATGTCGCTCCCCACGCGCTCGCGGACAGCCTTCACGGTTGCCAGGTCGGCCGCAGGATCCATGCCGATCTTGGCTTTGACAGTCCTGTACCCTTTGTCTACGAGAGAGGCGGCCTGTTCTGCAACCTGCTGGGGCTCTCCCATAGACAGGGAGTGGCTGAGTTCCACACGGTCGCGCACCTGGCCACCCAGCAGATTGTACACGGGCGTATCCAGGGCCTTGCCCACGATGTCGTAGAGCGCCATGTCGATCCCCGCCTTGGCGGGGTACGACCGATGAAGCAGGCGATCCATCTCGGCGTTGATTTCGGAGATCTCGAACGGATCCCGCCCCGCCAACGCCTC
>JASLMQ010000967.1 GCA_030746455.1 Candidatus Latescibacterota bacterium | reverse complement strand
CGACGATGCCCGTCATGTTCGACGGCGTCATGTTGAGGTATCGGCTGAGCGCTGCGGACGGCTGGGCCTCCGCAAGGGCATGCAGGGACTTGATCACCAGGCCTTGGGGGCCGGTGACGCCGAACCGCTTCACCATCCGCTTCGAGTCCAGGTTGATCAGGCTCACGATCCGCCTGAGCGCCCAGACGATGTCCTTCACACTGTTCTCGAATTCGTTGTCCATCTATCCTCTACTCCATCCACGAATGCCCGATCGGGCGGCCCAATGCTGGTGGTCCTACTTCTCCGGATCCCAGCGGCCCACGAGGGACTCGAAGGCCGGATCGGGGAAGTACTCCTTGAACAGACGGTAGTAGGCGAGCTCCTTCGGCGAGTTCAGCATGTAGCCGCCCGGCGTTTGGCGGCTGTCTTCCGTGAAGGCGCCCTCCTCGATGATTTCCCGGCCCATCTCCTCGATCAGCGGATCGGTGCCCGTGCCGCCGGAGAACCGTAGCTTCTCGCGCCTGTAGATCTCCTCGGGCAGCATGTCCTTGAAGGCCTCTCTCAAGAGCCACTTTTCCACCAGCTGGCCGTCCGGCTGCTTGTGAACCTTCCAGTCGACCGGTATCTGCAGGCAGAACGCGGTCACCTCGGAATCGAGGAACGGCGTGCGGTAGTTGATGGAGTTCCCCATCATGGCCCGATCCAGCCGCTGTAGCGCCGTGTTGTAGGCCACGGCGATCAGCTGTTCCATCATCTTGCGCCGGCTCGCATCGTCGGGCAGATCCTTGAGCAGGTGGTAGCCGCCGTTGAGCTCGTCGCCGCCCTCGCCGCTCAGAATGCAGTTCGTGCGGGTGAAGGCCAGCTCGGAAGCGACCAGATTCGCGATGGCTCCGCTCACGCAGTCCTCGTCGAAGGACTCCAGGCTGTAGACCGCCTTGGGTATGAGGACCTTGACCTCCTCGGCGCCGAAGAGCTTTACCTGATGCTCCACTCCCAGATGCCTGGCCATGAGCTCGGCATTGGCCAGGTCGGGCGCGCCCTCGATGCCCACCGTGAAGGCCGGGAGACCGGGCTTGATCTGGTTCGCGATGGCGGCAATGATCGAGCTGTCCAGCCCTCCGCTGAGGAGCATGCCCCCAACGGCCCCGTCGGCCAGGCGCCGCTCTGTGGCGAGGAACAGCAGGTCGTGCAGGGCCTTCTTAGCCTCGTCGACCCCATCCGACACGGCAACATCCGGATAGACGGGCAGGTAGGCCTGGATTCCCGTGTCCGAGGAAAAGACGGTGGCCGGATGAAGCTCCTGGACATCCCCGGCCTTGCCAACGAGGGCCTTGATTTCGGAGGCGAAGCAGACCGCACCGTTGTCGTTGCGCCCCCAATAGAGCGGCCTGATGCCCACTCCGTCGCGCGCGAGGATCAGCTGCCCGTGATGCCAGATAGCGCAGGCGAAGGCGCCGTGAAGGTGTGCGGCGAAGGTCCTGCCATAGGTCTTGTAGAGCTCGATGGCCACGCTTGCATCGGAGGTACCCACTGGACGGTCGTTGTAGATCTCGCCGTCGAAGACCACGGCCAGGTCGCCGCCGCCGGCGTGTCCGGTTCCCTTCTCGGGACTGAGGTCCGAGTCGCACACCCCGATGGCGTGTGAGGTACCATCGACCATCCACCGGTCATCCGGTCCCCGGTGTTTCAGCGTGTCGAGCATGCCCCGGAGCACCTCGGGGGATGCGCCCTCTCCGATCAGTCCTGCAATTCCGGCCATAGGGTCGTCCGTCTCCTGGCCTATCGTCGTGAGGTGAGTTCTCGTCCTACGTCGCCGTCTGGCTGTTTCCTGCGGCGGTGCTGCGAACGACCCTGCCTCCCTTCCGGGCTCGTGCATACGGGGGCACGTAGGGTTTGAAGCCCTGGTCGAGATCTTCCCTGCGTCCCCCCTTGGTCGGGACCTCCTTGATCTCCGGGAAGGCCTCCAGTACCCGACCGCGCACATCGGGCCGCAAACAAGTTCGGGCGGGGATCCTGCGGACGGCCTCGACGAACTGGTGGGCACGATCCATCCCGGCCCCACCGGATCCCGGGGCACCGCGCTTCTCCCGGTTCGCCAGCTTCGGCCCATAGAACTCCGTGCGCATGTGCTGCCGTGTATGGGACTCGCCGATATAGTCCTGTCCGGGTTCCTTCGAAAGGATCACGTCAAGCGCGAGGGTCTCGTTGGTGACCTCGATGCCGCGCAGCACCCGCTGGCACATGCCCAGAATCTCGTTGTCCAGCACCAGCTTCTCGTACGACACCGTCAGGTCCGCTTCCATCAACCCCGCCGCATCGTGGATGTAGTTGGCGCCCGACATGGCCACCAGCAGGTTCATCATCGCGGTCTCATACCCCGCCTGATAATCCACTTCCAGAGAGTCGCTGCACCCGCCGGTGGAGTACAGGGGCAGCCCGAAGTGCTGGGCCAGCTGTGCGACGGCCGCCTGGATCATGCCTCGTTCGATGGGTCCGCCGAGGTGGTCCATGGTGCTCAGGTTCGTTATCGATCCGACGCCGCCGCAGATGCCCGGCGCTCCTTTCCGCACGCTCTGGACCAGCGTGATTCCGCCCAGCGTCTCGGCGATGTGGGTGAGCACGTTGCCGGCCAGCGTAATCGGGGAGGTGGTTCCGCAGATGGGCTCGGTGGGCACCACCACAGGCAACCCCTTCTTCGCCAGGTAGCACGTCATGTCGCCGTAGTGCTCGTCGATCTTGTAGGGGCTGATTATGAGGGTGATAAAGGAGACAAAGGGCTCCTCCCTGAGGTGCTCCGGGCCTCCCGCGATGAGCTCTGCCATCTCTACACTTCGTCTGCACCCCTCCAGGGAGTAGAGGCCGCCCATCACGTGCTTGCTGGTGTTGTCAAGGGAGTGAAAGAACCGGTTCACGTCGATACGATCGTGACCATTTACATCGTGGGGAAAGACGTTGATGGTGAAGACGTGGACGTTCTCCAGCTCCTGCACCAGCCGGCTATTCAGTATAACGTCTTCCACCAGGGAGTCGCGTCGCTCGCCGGTGTCGGGGTCGATCACGTAGATCGCTGTTCCGCCCGTGCCGTAGTGGACCCGGTCCTTCTCGAGCACCGCGTTGTGCGCCGGGTCCTGTCCCCAGAGCGTGATGGACGAGGGGTTGGACGCCACGGCGTCCTCCACCATGGCCCGGGGCATCCGGACCGTGTGGGTCGATGAGTCGACAACGGCCCCTGCGGCCCTCAATGCCTCAAAGGCCGTGGACGAATAGACCGCCATGCCGTTCTTCTCGAGAACGCCCAGGGCGGCGTCGGCGATATTGCGGACATCCGCCCCATCCAGGGGCTTGTAGTACGAGGCCCTGAGGCCCGGTTCTTGGTGCGGAGGAACTCTCATGAAGTATCCCTGGCTATGGTCCCGTTTGCATCCGTGGGGTATATGTACTAACTATTGAAGCTTAAAATGTCAACCCATAAATCATCAAGGCTGTAAGGGTATGGGGCACACAGGCTTAGCGGGGCGGCGGGGTCTGCAATGAGGAGACGGCAGGAAAGGAGCTGTGGCGGGAATGGATGTGAGGGATGCAGCGAGGCGGTGCTTGGAGGGGGATCAGGCCAGAGCAGGCGGTTGATTCTCGAGACGTGAGGTCGGGCCGTGGGCTCAATCAAGGCCGTTCATTACCCGTCTGGGTGGGTCGTCCTTGTGACAGCTATCCCTTTCCTGCACTTGAACTTACAGATACATTGGGTTGCTGCTTCGAGTCAGGCCTGCTTGTCCTTCCTGTAGTGCAAGATCAGCTCATTGCCGTCAGGATCCTTGATCGAGCCCCCTCTGCAAGCAGGCGTGTCGAACGGCCCTGTGGCCCACGCAATGGCCTTCTCCTTCAAGGCAGAGCCAACCGCATCCAGATCGGTTACTTCGATCGCAGCTATCGCCCCGTTCGTCCCTGGCACCAGATGCGGGAAGGTATTGGTGATGGCCAGCGTGCCGTGGCCGATATCATACTCCAACCAGACATCATCCCAGTTGGCCGTTTCATCGAGGCCCAGCGTGTCGCGGTAGAACGACCTCGCTTTCTGCAGGTCTGAGACCGGATAGACCACGAATGCGACGTCTTCGAATAGTGACTTCATGTTTCTACCTCCTAACCCAAATCCGTCAGAACCGGGGAACTACGAAGACCGCCAGAGGCGAGAAGACTGCAACATCCAGGGCGGGGGTAGTCCATGGCGCCGCTGGATTCAGGCCAACATTCACACCGACTGCGACACGCGTTCCAGTAATCGCCGTCCCTCGCCCTCGCTTGTTGACCGGGTGCACAGGCACAAGCCCTCCCGCCGGAGTACCGCCATGAGGGGCTCCACTTCATCGGGAGCCACGGATACCTGAATCGCCTTGCCTGCCGTCTGGATTCGCTGGAGCAAAGGGACCCACTGCATGATCTCTTCCTGGCCGGCCCCCGGTACCCACTGGATGGCGTGGAGCTCCGGCAGGTCCAGCAGTGCATCCAGATGATGGAGTGCGCATGGTCCGTCGAGGTGATAGATGCGGTGATCCACACTGTGCATGGTCTCGACCAGCGGCGGAAGGAACATACGCTGGAAGGCATCAGGGGAGACCATGCAGGATATGTCGCAATCGAAGCCCAGGGTTTTCCCCGGTGACCAGCAACCACAGTAGTTGACGGACCCCTCAATTCCCAACTCGGACGCCTGAACCAGCTCCCAGAGCCGGTCGAACTGGGTCATCAGAATATCTGAGATGCGCTTGACTGCTGCAGCCACCCAGTCGGGGTCCAGTGCGACATCCATCGCCAGCTGCTCTGAGCCGCATATCAGGGCCAGATTGTCGCCGGCGTGGTTTCCCCAAACCGGCAAGACGAAGTACTCACCTCGACTCGCACGAGTGACCTTTTTGGTCGCTTCCAGTATCCAGGTCCACCACGGATGGTCCTCCCACTCCTCGAAGGTCAGCCCATCGCGCGGAACGGGTTCCACCCAGATCGTGTCCTGCGCGAAGTGCGGCTTGCACCCGAACATCAGCGAATGACCGACAGACCAGCCGTGGTAGAACAGCGGCAACCCCTCACCGCCATACCAGGTGTTGCGGATCTGATCGTGCATACTCCGGATCAGGTAATCCACGTCTGTCCACCTGGTCTTGGGGTCCGCCTCCCGGGCAGCTGTCGATTCCACCCCGTCGCGTGGCGCAGAGATGCACGTCACCACGCGGTCGAAGATGTCGCAATCCCACCAGGCCTCCCAGCGTTTCTTCACTATTCGCCAGTCTTCGACGCTTGCCTCGATAGGCACGTGACAGATACTCCTCGATCACTGGTCCTCATCAGACCGACCGCAGCGGATTGCGCGCGGCCACGGCCCGGCCGTCGGAGCCGGGCTGCTATCGGGTGTGCAGCAGTGGCTGCTGGCTCCTCAGGGTAAAGGATCTGCCGTCGATGGCTCTGGAGACCGCGAGGACGCCGTCGAGATGATCGTATTCGTGTTGGAGCAACTCGGACAGATCACCGCGGAGACCCTGTGATTCCTCTTCCCAATCCCGATTCCTGTACCGGATGCGGCATGACCTGTGTCGCATCACCTTCACCAGGAGATCTGGGAAGCACAGACAGTCATCCCACACTTCCATCATCTCCTCGCTCTTGTCGTCCAGCCGCGGGTTGATGAACACGGTCGAAACGTCATCAATGGACATGTAGATGAGACGCTTCATCAACCCGATCTGAGGCGCGGCGATGGCCCTTCCAACACCGTACTCCTGGCGGAAATGCATGAGGGTGTCGTGGAGATCTACCACCACTGGTTCCATGGTCTCGAGATCCTCTTCGAGAACAAGTTCGCTCACCTCGTATAATTGGGGATTCCCGAGCTGCAGGACCTGTCGGATTGCCATCTGCTTTCTCTCTTCAATCGCGTTGGCTTCGTCATCTGGTTGCGCGTGTCAGGCAGATGCAACCGCGACAGCCATACCCACTCCGAAGAACAGGTGGTTGGCCAGGCTGGATAGCGGGGCCTTGATGCCATCGGGAGACCGCCTGCCAAGCACACCCAGCCCTATGGAAGGGTAGACGAAGAAGACAGAGGCTACCGTCGTGGCGATGCCGTAGGCTAGAGTCCATACGGGTGACACAGGTCCTCCGACCAGCAGATCCCAACCGAGCACGAACGGGACTGCAAGGCCCACGCCGATGGCGTAGTGCGTGAATGAGCCATAGAGCGTCTCGTGTGCGACCTGCTCCATCTCACCCGGGTGGCGATAGCGGAAGCGTCCGTGTGCCCAGCCCGCGGCCATCCGCCCAATAATCCGCACATCGATTTTCAGGAGCACCCCAGCTCGGGCGAGGAGATGGTTCAGCAGGTCCATCGTCAACGTCCCTAAAACCCCTGCTGCGACTCCCGTTACGATGAAATCCACGTCACTCTCCGCGATGGAGTCGACAGGGGATTACCTGCCTGTGTCCTCTGCGCCGGGGTGCCGCATCCATTCCGGGCCGACATCCGCCCGCCCGAGGGATTGGGGTTCCAGTCGGTTCTTCCAGTGGGACGGGACGTCGCGGGCGAACTTGATGCCCTGCAGCTGGCCCAAGCCCAGTTCTCCGCCGACAGCCAGATTGTCTTTCCACACGATTCCGGAGGGCGGATTGGCGGCCGCGATCATCGGTTTGGCTCCCCGGGGCACAACCATGAGGCTGTTGGAGATGGTAACGCCCTCAGGCAGGAGCTCGCATCCTTCTTCACCATAGCCCGCGTCGAGTGCGAAGAGCGCACCGGGGTTGTCGGCGAATGTGTTGCTGTCGATCACGCAGTCTCTTACCTGGAAGTATCCGCTCAGAGGGGAGTCGGGGATCCCAGTCTGGAGTGAGATGGCGCCTCCTGCTCGGCCTCTGGTGCCCGAGAAGTAGTTCCCCGCGATGCGGTGGCCCTCGCCGATCACGCGCACCCCGCCGGCCCCCCTGGCATTACCGCCGATGAAGACGTTGTCTTCCACGTTGCAGCGGTTTCCGTGCCGCAGTGTCAGACAGCCCGAGCAGTTGAGGAAGGTATTGCGGGTGTAGGTGTTCTCGCACGACTTGTTCGAGATGATCTCGATCTCGCCGTCGCACTCCTCGAAGAGGTTCTCCGACACGACACATCGGGCATTGGTCATGCTGCGTGGGCTGTCGCCGATGCGTATGGTCTCAAAGCCATTCGCGTTGCCGCGCGGGCGGTTGCCAAAATAGTTGCGATGGAGGGCGTGGCGGGCGGGTCTGTCACCGTCGAGCCAGACGCACACCGTCACGCCCGAATGGGTCTGGCCCGAGAACCAGCACTGCTCCACGATGTGGTCGGTACCATAGAGCGAGACCCAGTAGTATCGTGTGTCGATCCGGTCGGGATTGTAGTCTATGATTGCGGTATTGCGGAGGACGCAATGACGCGTGGGGGGCATGCCCTCGACACGGAACTCGATGATCGATTTTGATCTAATCGCGCCGCCGCGGAACTGCAGACCCTCCACCACCAGGTACTCTCCGCCGATGGAGAGCCTCGACGCTCCGTTGAGAACGACCTTGCCAGCCGTTTCCGCTTGCAGCGTGATGGGGTGCTCCTCCGTGCCCTTCCCCGCGAGGATGAAATGCCGGTCGGTGTAGGTGCCATCCGAAAGGACAATCGTATCGCCAGGCTGAATCGTGCGGCAGATGGCGGAGAGCTCGGCGGGGGAGCTCACGCGGTGGGTGGCGGCGATGCACGGGTACGGCATCGCGAGGAGTGAGACCGCGAGAATGAGTATCTGTTTGGTCATGTTCATCTTGCGTATTGGGTGGCTAGCCTTGGTGCGATATCACCATCTCATGAGTTGTGTCGATGTCGTCTGGCAGCCTGGTCTCGATCCGTCAAGATTGGGAGACCACGAAGCAGCCGCTCAGAGACCGATGTTTGATCCCTTTAAGTCACCTGCTATATTCTACATCCGGCAACGTTGGGCCTGCTATCCCGAGGACGGGCGTCCTTCCATCTGTCCGCATTCCCTGGAACAATCAAGAAGGTGCAAACCCATGAATACCGAACCGAACAAGATCATCTACTCCATGATCCGGGTCAGCAAGTTCCACGACAAACGACCCGTCCTCGAGGACATCTCGCTTTCGTACTTCTACGGCGCAAAGATCGGCGTGCTGGGACTCAACGGATCCGGCAAGAGCTCTCTCCTGAGGATCCTGGCCGGCGTCGACTCCGAGTTCAACGGCGAGACCGTCCTGGCCCCGGGCCACACGATCGGGTACCTGGAGCAGGAGCCCCTTGTCGACGTGACCCGAACGGTCCGAGAGATCGTAGAGGAGGGCGCTCAGTCAACCGTCGACCTGCTGAGGGAATACAACAGAATCAGCGA
>JASLMQ010000966.1 GCA_030746455.1 Candidatus Latescibacterota bacterium | reverse complement strand
CGTCCGCGGAGGCCACCAGATCATCATCCGCTTCCCAGAAACCATCTTAAGAGCACTCAAACTCGACCTGCTGTGGAAGCGATGTAGCCAGATCATCCCAATCCATATACCGGTTGGATGAAGAAATCGATCAATTTAGGTCAGAATCCGAGTTTCAGCTCCGCGGCCACCCCTACGCCCGATGCCGACCGGGGTACGACCCCCTTCCGTACCCGGATCGCCAGGTCGAAAACGATCCGCTTGCCTCCGAGTCCCAGGCCGGCCGAGAAGGTCGTCTTGGTACGTCCTCCCAGCGAGATCCCCGCCCGAACCGGGAGCCAGCCCGTTACCAGATATTCCGAACCGAGGGCGATCCTCGGCCGGGTCGTCGAACCGGGGGCGTTGCTCAGGCCCTGCTCCCAGTCCGCGGCGAGCAGCCATCGACTCCCCCGCCGCGCGACGCCCAGTCGGAACGTCGCCGGGAGCCCACCACCGAAGGAGCTCAGGATTCGCTCGTCGTCCACCGTGTTGAAGAGGTCGTCGAACTCCTCCACGTCCGCGAGGTCCTCCACCTTCAGCGAGTCGGTCTGCATGCTCCCCCTGTGTTCCCTCGCGTCCTTGTTCCACCAGATGCGACCCAGGTGGATCAGGGCAACGCCCACCGTCCACTTTCCATCCAGCTCGGCCCCGAATCCGAGGTCCACCGAGAGCCCGTTCCCTCCCTCGGCCCTCCTGGCCAACGACGAGCCATCCAACCGGATGCCCCGGTCGTGGGTCACAAGCGTTCCCCGCCCGTTCTGCACCTCGAAATACCCGATTCCGCGGAGATACCGTACCGTCACGCCCACTGCGGCCGTCTCCACCCCCTCAATCGAGAGCGCGAACGCACGGGAGAGCGATAGGTTCCAGGCTGCCTGCCCCTTCCCGTCGGTGCTGTCGATCCGGTAGGTGCGATCGGCCTGGTTTCCGAAGAGCATCAACTCCACGGGATCCTTCGGCAGCCGTCCGCGCGCAGAGCCGAACAGGTTGATCCTGAAGGCCGTCCGGCCGTAGGAGATCCCCAGCGCCCTGGCCTCCGCCGCCGTGTTGAACGCGAGACCCTCGGCAGGGATCTTGCTCAGAATCTCGCGTTTGGTGGCCTCGTCCCAGAACGCCATTCCGTTGTAGGTCTCATAGTCCCCAAGCGAATACGCCGTGTTGCCAACACCGGCGCCGGCTGAGAACAGCGCGATGGACACCTTGCGATCGCTTGAGAGCCCGAGGTTCGCCGGATTCCAACCCACGGCATCCAGATTCCTCGACACGGCGGTGTAGGCCAGCCCCATCCCGGATGCCCGAGCACTCGACTCACCCACGGCTTCCGCGCACGTGCCATACAGGCCCCATACCACAAGCAACGTCCCGATTGTCGCCCTGGCTGCAAGCTTGCCGGTCATCGTTCTGCCTCCTCGTCCTGACACATCAGGTCCCTAGAGATCGTTGTTGACCTGTACGCGGATCCTGGCGCGCATCAGCACCTCCGCGAAGTCGTCTTGGGTGATCCGCACCCGCTGCCCATCGGTCCCGGCTACACGGATGGCGACTCTTGAGTAGAGCGGGTATTGGGAGAACACAGCGATCTCCTGAGCGGTGATCTGGATCTCGCTCTGGGAGAGGACCGACTCCCGGACCTTTCCCGTGGCCGGATCAGCCGGCGCGGGGGCCAATGTGATCTCCCCCTGTCGGGGGATCACCAGATCGGGAGAGGTCTTCAGCTCTTCGCTGTTGGAATCCACCATCAGACGTACCCCGATCCCGATGGGAAGGTGGTTGGTCATCTTGAGTGTGACGGTTGAGGTGCCGACGTTCGTGCTCAGCCGTCTGCGGGCGTCCGCGTCATCTACACCGATGTCCTTGGGATCGGTGTAGATCGTCGTCTCCTCCAGAACCAGCTCGAGCGGCGACCGGAAGGTGACCTTGAGATCGACCTCATCCGTGCGAGCCACCACGGCGTCGCTGTCCGTAATCAGGACCCCGCCGCTGACCTCGATCGAGGTGGGGATGAGGTTCAGCAACTCCACGACATTGCTGTTGGCCTCGTCGAGCCGGACCGTGCTCAAAACGGGTGCGCCCGGGGATCCCCCTGCGATCGACCGCTGGTCAGCCGGCAGCGTCAGAATGACCGATCGGCCGTCGTCCCTGCGACCTACGACCGTCAGGTCCAGCTCGCTGTCGGCACCAATGCCGTTGCGAATCTCCACCTCAATCGAGGCGGCCACCAGTGCCACGTTGAAGCTCCCATCTGGGAACCCGATCTCCTGCAGATCCGTCTCGAACCGGATATCCAGGTCATCGAAGCGGCCGGCCACGTTCTCCAGCAGCAGGGGATCTGAACGCAGCCCGACGCGCAGGATGCCCGATGCCCCGGTGGCCGACGCGGTCACAGCGGCGTCGAAGCGCAGCGCGAATGGTGAAGAGGGCTTGAACGCGCTGCCGCTGAGCGACACCGTGAGCGTCGCCGTGCCCCCGGCAGGGACGCTGGCAGTCCCCTGCGCCCGCTGGCCCTCAAGGGTAAAATCGGGCAGCGACAGAGAAACCTCCAGCGGCCGTCCGGAGGAGTTGGACAGATCGAATCGGAGGGCGCCCGAGCGAATCCGGGCCTCTGTCACCCCGATCTCTTGGGGCAGGGCTGCCTCGAACCCCGAGGCGAAGCCCGCGCCGGCCCCGGAGATCGGCAACTCGAAATCCCGCTCGGGAGGCGAGATGGAAAGATTGTCGCCCACCGCGAAGGGGTCCAGGTCCTGCTGGATCCGCAGACCAAGGGTCCCGTCGCTTTGCACCCTCAGGTAGCCCTGGCGATCGGCAACGACCTGCTCCATGGTGACCCGCTCGTTTGCCACCGACAGGTCGATGTCGACCTCATAGGACGGGGCGTTGGGCTTTTCGGGGAGCGCGCAGGCGCCACACCCCAGCCCGATACCGAACGCCAGCATCCACCGCAGTGATGGAGCACGCATATGAGATACCCTCCGTCAGGATGCCCATCCCTGGCCCCGGGTTGCCGCCTAGACTAGGCCGGGGCACTCGCTTGTGTCTGCACCATTCGGGCAAAACCGATGCCATGTACCTACAGGCATCAATCCTTAAAGTGAGAAGAATGGTATAATTTATTCTGCCACAACAAATTAAATGGCAGGACGACCTCAGGAATCGCCCTGCCGCTTTGACCATGTGCCGGAACGCAGTGGCCCATAGTGTGATAGGTGTGCCGTCAGGCTGCGACCTAGGTCCCCTCTTCCCACGACCCCAGGTACTTCTCCTGTTCGGCCGTCAGCGTGTCGATCACCACGTCCATGGCCTCCAGTTGCAGCCGTGCCACCTCCCTGTCGATCTCCTCGGGAAGCTGGTAGACCTTGGGCTCCATCTTCTTCGAGTTGGCAATGCCGTACTCCACCCCCAAGGCCTGATCGCAGAACGAAAGCGACATCACCGAGGACGGGTGCCCCTCCGCGCAGGCAAGGTTCACCAGTCGACCCTCGCCACACAGGAAGACCGACTTGCCGCCCACGATGTACTCGTGGAACAGCGGCCTGACCTCGATCTTCTCCTCCGCGGCATCCTCGAGGCCGGCGACGTCGATCTCCAGGTCGAAATGCCCCGCATTGGCAACCAGAGCGCCGTCCTTCATCGCGCGCATATGCTCGATGCTGATCACGTGCTTGTTTCCGGTCACCGTCACGAACAGGTCACCAATCGGAGCCGCGTCATCGATGGGCAGCACCCGATAGCCATCCATCCGGGCCTGGAGGGCGCGGAACGGATCGACTTCCGTGACCACCACCTCGGCCCCCAGTCCCCTGGCCCGAATCGCAACCCCCTTGCCGCAGTTGCCGTATCCTGAAACGACCACCGTCCTTCCGCTGATCAAGATATTCGAGGCGCGGATTACGCCGTCGAGCGAAGACTGACCCGTCCCGTAGTAGTTGTCCATCAGGTGCTTCGTGACGCAGTCGTTCACGGCAATGATCGGGTACTTCAGGGCGTTGTCCCGCTCCATCGCTCGCAGCCGAATGATGCCCGTGGTCGTCTCTTCGCAGCCGAACAAGATCTCGGGGATCTGGTCCGCATAGTTCGTGTGGATCTCCGACACCAGGTCGCACCCGTCGTCGATCGTCAC
>JASLMQ010000965.1 GCA_030746455.1 Candidatus Latescibacterota bacterium | reverse complement strand
GACACACGGCGAGCCCGATCGGGCCGGCGTCTACTACGGCACGGAGGGCACCATCGTGGATCCGGGCAACGTGATGCACCCCTGCGTGTGCTGCTTCGAGTCGGCGACCATCGGGGAAGCGGTCCGCTTCGAAGAAGTGCTCGAAGGCAGGGTTGAGACCTACCAGAACCCGATCAACGATCACTGGGGGATGTAGCCGGGCTGACCCAGGGAGATGCCGGAAGGAGACGCCGGGGTTTCTGAGAAAAGGGAGGAATGGATGATGCACTGGCTTCTGGTTGCGATGGTCGTTGCTTCTCTGACAACGATGTTTGTCTGGGCCACCCCCTCAGAGGCGGATGAGCCCGGCAATCTCGTACCCAACCCTGGATTCGAGGCCGACTCGGACGGCGATGGGATACCCGATGGATGGGAGTTGTCAGTCGCCTCCGATGACTACCGCTTTTCAGGAGAGCTATGCGACAGATCCCTTTCAGGTCGACGCGCCTTCTGTGCGGAGGGCGGCCTTGGCAGGCGAGGGACGAGGCTGAGTTCGGACTCCTTCGATCTCAAGCCCAACGCGGCCTACGAGATCAGCGTGTGGATGCGTATGGACAGTCCGTTCCCCAAAGACGTGGTCGGACTGCGCGTGGGAACCGACGGTGGAAGCGAAAGCTTCGATCTGCAGGTCACCCGGGAGTGGACGCGGCAGAAGGTGACCCTGTTCACTGAACCGGGCACGAGCTCGGGCAGCCTCAGGTTCTCGGAGCTAGGCGGGCTAGCAGATCGGGTCTACATCGACGACGTCGCGATGGTGGAAACGGACGCCACAGACGATCGGCCGCCGATCCACAGAACCGATCTGTCCGTGTTCGAGTTTCCCGAGCACCGCTATCGGGTGGAGCACAGCGAAGAGGAGATCAAGGTGATCCGGGCCTCCTTGGCAGGGAAGGACATCACGGAGCACCGATGGGTCCAGGACGCCGAGCCGTGGCTGACCAGGCAGCTCCATTTCTTCGAGGA
>JASLMQ010000964.1 GCA_030746455.1 Candidatus Latescibacterota bacterium | reverse complement strand
GCCCGTTTCAGCGCTTCCTTTCCGTTCTCTCCCACCAGCTGGGTGGTCAGACGTACCTTGACGCCCACGATGTCGTCGCTGTACTCCTCGCACATGCGAGCCGCGCGCTTCACATCGGCGTAGCGGATGTCCGTGAGCTCTCCCACGCTCCGGCACAGCATGCCCTGCGACGAGACGTTCAGGAAGGCCTTGATCCGCGTCGCGCTGACGTCGATCACGTACTTCTTGAATCCGGGAAAGGTGTCGGCGCCAGAGGAGCCCGCGTCGTAGACGGTCGTGGCGCCCCTGGCCAGGCAGTGGGGATCTGGAGGGATGCCGTAGTGCGATACACCCCAATAGACGTGGACGTGCAGATCGATCAACCCCGGGGTCGCCAGCTTGCCCGCGGCGTGAACGACCGTCTCCGCTTCTTCCTCGAAGATCTCCTTGGCTACGGCTGAGATCCGGCCATCGGCGATGGCGATGTCTCGAGCTTCGTGGAGGTCCTGGGCGGGATCAATCAACGTCGCGCCGCGTATCAGGAGGTCGTAGGTGGATCCCATGGCGTTCCGCACCTCAGGGAAATGGGTGTCTGCTGGATGTCTGCGGATCTATGTGGGCAGAGGTCGAGACCTCAAGGCAAACAGAATATGGGACGGCCGCAACCGAGATTCCGGCAGCCGTCCCACGGGAACCCTTTCGTGGTGCCTTCAGACAGGCCGCAAACCCACGGGGGTCATCTGACCGTGCGTACTCAGGTCAGGTGCGGGTTGCTCTGCTTCCACTCGGAGACCGGGGGAAGGATCCCGTCCTCGATGGTCTGGTCGCGCAGTGCGATGAGGTGCTCGTAGGAGTCGCGCAGGGACTGGAGATCTTCAGGCGCGCCATCCGGCATCGACCAGGCAACGCCGGAGGACGACAATGTGGCCGGCATCGCCATCATGATGTGGTCGAACCCCTCCCCGCTGACGTAGGCTCCGCAAGGCCACTCGTAGGGCTCTCCCAGGACCCCTCGCAACATGAAGACGCTCTGCTGTGAGGGTGACTGGAAGGAAGACCTGCCCCGGAGCTGGATAATACGCAGCCCGCCTCCACGGACGCGTTCCTGTACGTCTGCCCATTGGTCCGAGCTCATGCCGACACTGTTGACCTTCTCTCCGCCGAGGATCGCGTCGAGCGAGACACCGTCGACCTGGATGCCCCCCTTGAAGACGGCCATCTGCTCGCCGTGCCCACCGTAGGTCCTGCACCCGGTCACGGCGTCCTGCAGCACTCCGAAGTGCTGGCTCAGGGCCGTCTGCAGTCGCGTGCTGTCCAGTGCAGCCAGGGTCGAGACGCGGCCGGGCTCCAGACCCGAATGGAGCAGGGTCGTGAGGCCCGTGATATCGGCCGGGTTGAAGATGATGATGACGAACCCGCAGCTCGGGCAGTGCTGCTTGATATCTTGACCGAGCTGCTCGGCGATTCGTGCGTTGTCGCGCCGGAGATCCTCTCGGGTCATGCCCTCCTTCCTGGGGGCGCCACCCGAGGTGATGATGTAGGCCGAATCTGTAAGGGCCTCGCCGATGTCGGTCGACCAGGTGACATCGGCGCCAGGAAACGCACAGTGGTAGACCTCTTCCGCCGTGCCCTCCAGCCCCTGCTCAAAGGGGTCGTACATCATGATCCGGCCGGCGGTCTTCGAGGCGAGAAGCGTCTGCACCACGTTCGATCCGATCGCGCCCGCCGCGCCCAGTACGGTTACCTTCTCATCGGTCAGGTACATGGGCCTCACCCGCTATTCCGTGCCGTCGCCCTGCAGACTTTCGGCCATGAGGAAGGCCTCCTCGGCCTTCTTGGCACACTTCTTCGCATCTGCGGTTCCCGGCTTGACCGCCTGGGATTTCCTGGCGTAGGAGCGAGACAGCGCGCGCCAGGCTTGAGCGTTGCTCGGCTTGAGGTCGACGACCTTCTGGAAGGCCCCGATTGCCGCGTCCAGCTCCTCCTGCCGGTCGTGCAGCAGGCCGAGTTGATACCAGGCATCGGTATCGGTGGAGTCCGCCTCGACGCTCTTCTGGAAGAGGGCCGTCGCCTTGCCGAACTCATCCAAGCCCTTATATGCGGCCGCAAGGTTGAAGATAACGGCCGTGTTGTCGGCCTGCTGCTCGAGCACCTTCTCCATGATCTCGGCGGCGCGCTGGTAGTTCTCGCCCATCAGGTACATCTGTCCGGCCATTGCCAGGACCTCCAGCTTTTCCGGATCGATCG
>JASLMQ010000963.1 GCA_030746455.1 Candidatus Latescibacterota bacterium | reverse complement strand
TTGCATCGGTATCGATGGACAGGGCCCTGGGGGAGGACCGGGTGGTCTATGGCCCGGTCGTCGCCCGGCAGGAGGAGCGCGTTTTCAAGTTCTATCCGCAGCTGAAAGAAGAGGCCGACTACATCCTGCGGATCTCGTTCGAGGCCGAGGGCGTCCCCTGGACGATCGACCTTCCGATGGTGGTGGGTGAACCTGGATCGCCGTGGACGGTGCTGGGGACGGTGGCAGTCGGGTTGGTCGCGTTTCTGGTCGTCATCAGGGCCATCCGGATAAAGAGGCGGCGTCGGCTCGACGGGGGGCGCACGAACCACGGACCTGTCACGCCTGTGGATCGGCAGCAAGCAGGGCTCGGGGAGGAGGTTAAGGCGTGAAGGGACGGTTCTTCCTGCTGCTTCCTTACCTCGCCGCAGTGGCGGTGGCCACGACGCTCGTATGGCATAGCGACTGGCTGAGGCTCGCCAATGCCCACGCGATTTCCGTCACCTCCGCGCGGGTCGACCCCGTCTGCGGGATGGAGGTCGGGACGACGATCGAGGAGGAATGGAACGGAGGCTCCTACCACTTCTGCGCCGAGCGATGTCGCGAGATTTTCAGTGGTTCGCCTAGGAGTTATGCAGGCGAGATCTGCCTGGTGTGCAAGTCCAGGGGTGATCTGAATGCGGTCGACGCCGAACGTCGATACGAGGCCACCTGGCAAGACCGCACCTATTCGCTGTGCTCGGCAGAACATCGAGCGGCCTTCCAGCAGGACCCGGGCGGCTACCTCATGCACACGATGTGGGGGATCCCCAACTGGCTCTACTACGTCAGTATCGCCGCGATTCTGGCCGTGTCCTTCGGGGCATTTGAGTGGCGGGCTGCCGGCCGCACTCCCGGTGGAGCTGGGGCGCCCCGGGTCCTGGAAGCGCCGGGCTCGAGGGTCGACCTGCTGCAGTTCGCCTGGCTTCGCCGGCTGCTGGTGTGGCCTGCCACGCGGTTCGCGCTGCAGGGAGTGGTCGTCGGATTCTTCGCCCTCATCGTCGTGTCCGGGCTGTTCGGCAACCAGCTGCCGTCGAAGAACATCGCGCCGCTGCTGACCTGGACGGTCTGGTGGGGCGGGTTGATCATCTTGATCCTGTACGCCGGCAAGGCCTGGTGCTACGTCTGCCCCTGGGATGCGATTGCCGGATGGGCAGAGGGACTTCGCTTCTGGGGCCGGAAGAAGGAAGGGCTCGGGCTGGGCCTCTCCTGGCCAGGGGCATTGCGCAACATCTGGCTGGCAACGGTCCTCTTCGTCGGCCTCACGTGGATCGAGATCGGATTCGGCGTTACGATGAGGCCGCGGGTCACCGCCTGGTTGGGCATCGCGATGCTGTGCCTGGCCTTCGTGAGTGCCTTCATCTTCGAGAGGAAGTCATTCTGCAGATATGCCTGCCTCGTGGGTCGCGTCAGCGGCCTCTACGCGCTCTTCTCGCCGGTCGAGATCAGGGCCGCCGATCGCGAAGTGTGCAGAACCTGCTCAACACCCTCCTGCTACGAAGGCAACGACGCCGGCGAACCGTGCCCCACCTTTCAGTACCTGGGTGGGATGGAGCAGAACACCTACTGCATATCCTGCATGGAATGTCTGAAATCCTGCGAGAAGGGGAATGTCGCGCTCCGCCTCAGGCCCTGGGGGGCTGATCTTTCTTCCCGGCATCGTGCGCGTCCAGACGAAGCCTATCTTGCATTGCTGATGCTCTCCCTGACGGGTTTCCACGGCCTCACGATGACGGGCGTCTGGCGCGAGGTCCTGGGCTGGATCGAGCGCAGCCTCGACGTGGGTGAGACGGTGGCGTTTTCGGCCGGTATGGGAGCCTTGATGGTCGCGCCGGCGCTGCTCTTCGCCGGGCTTGTCGCCCTGTCGCGATGGTTCGCGGGCGCGTCAACGGCAACCTACCGTACATGCTTCATCCGATACGCGTACGCGTTGCTGCCCATCGCCCTCTTCTACCATATCGCACACAACAGCGAACATTTGCTGATGGAGGGGCAGAAGGTCGTGGCGCTGCTGTCGGATCCCTTGGGCCAGCAGTGGGACCTGCTCGGGACGGCACGATGGTCGCTGCCACCACTGGTGAGGCTGCCCACCCTGTGGGGTCTGCAGGTCCTCCTTGTGATGGCGGGGCACGTCTACAGCCTGTGGGTCTCCCGTTGTACGGCCGGGAGCCTGTTTCCGGATTCGAGGGCGGCGCTGAGAAGCCAGATTCCCATGCTGGGGGCGATGGTTCTGTTCAGTCTGATGAGCCTTTGGCTTCTCAAACAGCCGATGGAGATGCGCACCTCCGCGATGTGACACGGATTCGCTGGCTGAACGATACGGCAGAGGCCCCGGAGCGTGACTCCAGGGCCTCAATGCTGTCGATCTCGTCGGCGCTGTTGTTGGACACCGTATCGAGTCTTGCTCTCCGCTATGCCGATCACACCCAGAAGTCGGGATATCTACGGCTCCTTGGTATGTTGTTGACCAGGAGTGCAACCACAAGCATCACAACCGCGCCGAGTCCAGCTGGTACTACTACATATAGATAACCGAGGCTGTGGATCTTGTTGCTCCCTATCACTGCGATCAGCGCGGTTGCGCCACCCGGAGGATGTAGTGTCTTCGTGGCAAGCATCGCAGCTATGGCTGTGGCAACAGCCAGAGAGGATGTCAACCACATCGGAGTGGGGGAAAACTTACAGCAGGTGACTCCTATGATCGCTGAAACAAGGTGTCCACCCACGAGGTTCCTCGGCTGAGCCAATGGGCTGTTGATGGCGCCGTATATCAGGACGGCAGATGCCCCAAAAGATCCTATCACCATCACGAGGTCCGTATCCTCGACAATGCTGTGATGGATGTAGGATACTGCGGCAATGCCAAGAAATGCCCCAATCCATGACCAGGCAATCTCGGGAAGATTTGCCCTTGGTG
>JASLMQ010000962.1 GCA_030746455.1 Candidatus Latescibacterota bacterium | reverse complement strand
GTGGTAGAGAAGGGCAAAGGGCAGAAGGCAGAGGGCAAACGTGAAACCCAGCCTTCGGCCCGAAGTTGAGCTGGGAATCGGGGTAGGCCGAATGGATGCTCTCAGCGAGGTGCTTGTGGCTGATCGCTGAACACGAGGAGTCCTGGCATGAACACACTGAGGATCGGACTGGCTCAGGCCAAGCAGACGGGCTGCCTTGATGCGAACGCCGAGGCCATCTTTCGGCTTCTAGAGGAGGCCAGCAAGCGGGAAGTGCAGGTCGTCTGCTTCCCTGAGGCGCAGACCGTGGGTTACCGCATCGACATCGCACAGGCGGATACGCCGGTGCCGGTGGGAGAGCTGGCGGAGCTCCACGATCGGGTCGCTCGACGGTGCGGCGAGCTGGGGATGGCCTGCATCCTGGGCACGGAGACGCCTCTGGATGCCGATCCCGAAGGGGGCAAGCCGTACAATTCTGCGCTGGTGATCAGTGAGAAGGGCGATGTTCTGGGGGCCCATCACAAGACCCGGCTCACGCCGTTGGACGCTGTGGCCTACACCCCAGGGCAGGCTATCGAGACGTTCGAGCTCTTCGGGATCACGGTTGGCGTCGTGATCTGCTTCGAGGCACTCCGCTTCGCGCACACCACCGAGGAATGCGTGCGCCAGGGAGCGCAAGTCGTCTTTCATCCGCAGAACAACACGACGCGCTCGAACGACTGGAAGATTCCAATCCATCACGCAATGGTCGTTACACGAGCGGCAGAGAACACCATCTGGTTCGCGACCTGCAACGCCTGCCTGAATCCGTACCAGAACTGCCAGACCATGGTGGTGGCCCCAAACGGCCAGATCCACGAGCAGGTCCCGATGAAGAAGGAAACGCTACTGGTGTCGGACATCGATGTGGACAGGGGCACGCGCGCGATGTTCCGGTACGACATGGCCGATTCAGCGGAGCTCCTTTTCGGCGACACGGTGGGGCGCGACGAGTATGCCTCGATCCTGCGGAACGATGCCGATCGAGGCGCAAGGCCCACGAAGCCGGATTCGGGCTGTGGGATAGGCAATGACACCTGACACGATCAATACACCGCCCGACGACATCGAAGGGCCACGCGCGTGTGGGCCGTACGAGCTGGCGAGCGTGCTGGATCTGGTGAACCTGGTCCACCGCACGCTGTGGGCCGAGCCGGGCGGGGCGGTGCCGCGTCCGACCATCGGCTTCGACTATCCGCACGTGTACGCCACGACGAATCTGGACAACATAAGGGTGTTCACACACCGGGGGCGAGTCGTGTCCTCGGTGGGCATCTATCCGAACACGGTGCGGACGCCGCTCGGCGAGGTGTCGGTCGGTGGGATCTCCACGCTGGCCACCCATCCGGACTACCGTCGGTACGGACTGGGGACGCAGGTGATGGAAGATGCGCATCGAAAGATGATGGAGGACGGCCACCACATCGGCCTGCTCACCACGCGAGTCCATGATTTCTACCGCAAGCTGGGGTGGGAAAGCGCCGGACGCCAGCTCAGCTTCACGTTCGACCGGGGGAACATCGACGTCCTCGGGGACGCGGGAGACCTCGAGGTCGCCGAGGATTGGATCTCAATCGTGGATGCGCTCAATGACCTGCACCTGGGGGAACCGGTGACATCGCTCCGCGACCCGGCGGCATTCCGGCTCCTAATGGAGCGCAAGGCACGGCGCATCTTTGTCGGATTGCGGAACGGGAAGGGGGCGGCCTACACGGCCGTGCGGGGTACGTCGGTGGTCGAGCACGCGGGGGCGCTCGATGACGTCATTGCGCTTCTCAGATGCGTCTTCGCGGAGCTGGACGACCCGAAGGTGGCCACATCGGAGCGTCCGCCGGGGAAGCGCGCGACGATCGAGATGCAGGTGACGGCGCCCGATGCCGACGACGGCCTCGCGGGATTGCTGATGTCGAAAGGGGTGCCCCATTCGTTGGACTACCTAGGGATGATCCGAGTCCTCGATCCTGTCGGGCTGTTCGAGGCACTTGGGGTCGGCGGGACCGATGTCCAGGCATCGGACGATGGATGGCGGCTCACTTGGGACGAGCATTCGCGCAACTTCAGTGCGCGCGACCTCGCGCGCCTGATCTTCGGGCCAGAGCGGATCGCCCCTCCCACTCCGGAGGGGCTGCCGATCGCGTTCTACCAGTGGACGGCGGACTTGGTATAACGGGAACCTACGAATGAGGGGCGCGGATATGCCGGGAGCACGACCTCGCATTCTCGTGACGATCGAGACCGATCACCTGCCGGAAGCGCAGGCCATCCTCGAAGAGGCGGCGGAGGTGACCTACCGCCCGAACCTCTCGCACGCCGAGCTTGTCGAGACGATCGGCGGCTACGACGCGATCGTGACCAACCTGCAGCAGAAGATCACGAAGAACGTGATCGACGCCGCGGTGAAGCTCAGGGTGATCGCCACGCCGTCGACGGGAACGGACCACATCGACCTGGCCTATGCGGAAGAGAGGGGGTTGACGGTCCAGTCCATCAAGGCAGACTACGACGTGCTCAAGAATATCACGGCGACGGCCGAGCACGCCTTCATGCTGATGATGTCCTGCCTCAGGAAGCTGCCCTTCGCCTTCGACACGGTCGTGAGGGGCGGTGGGAGCGAGAACCGTTCAGGGGGCGTGAGGTGCAGGGCCGCGTCTGCGGGATTCTGGGCTACGGACGGCTGGGCGAGATCTTCTCGCGGTATGCCCACGCGTTCGAGATGGAGGTGCTGGCCTGCGATCCGCACAAGACGATCTCCGACCCATGGGTTCGGCAAGTCGACTTCGACACGCTTCTGTGCGAGGCCGAGATCGTCACGATCCACATCCATCTGACCGAGGAGACGACGCACTACATCGGAGACCGCGAATTCTCGTTGATGCGGCACGGCGTCTACCTGGTCAACACGTCGCGGGGAAGGATCATCGACGAAGCAGCCTTCGTGCGGGCCCTGGAGTCGGGCAAAGTGGCCGCCGCCGGGGTAGACGTGATCTCGACGGAGCTGGATGGGATCATCGCGAACAACCCGCTGGTGGCGTACGCGAGGGCGCACTCGAACCTGATTATCACGCCGCACATCGGTGGGTTCACACTGGACTCGCAGCGGAAGGCTCTTGTGCATATGGCAGGGAAGCTTGCGCGGGAGCTCACATGAAGGACTTGAAGCCCTACGGCAGGAAGCTGGACCACGAAGAGCACCCCGGGGCCGGGCTCTGGGCAGGCTACGAGCACGAAGAGAATCCGGGGAGAGGCAGCGAAGGAGGGGGAGCCCATGGGTAGGGTGTTCGAGGCATACAGGGCCGTTCATGAGCAGGGATTCGTACCGATCTTCGTGCAGGACGACTTCGACTCCAGAGACCTGGTCGAGGCCTGCCTTTCGGCCGGGATCCGGGTGATCGAGTACACGTTGAGACGGCCGGACGCCCCGGAGATGATCCCATGGATCCGGAAGACCTACCCAGACCTCTACCTGATGGCCGGCAGCACTCTGGACGACGAGGGGATCGTGGAAGGGATGCGCCGAAGGCATCCACAGCTGATGACGCTTCAGCAGCTGGCCGACGCGGGGGTGGACGGCTTTGTGTCGATGCTGGGCTGGAGCCTGGAGAGCATCCGGAAGTACTCGCCAACCCACGTGGTGATCCCCAGCGCCCACTCGGCCACGCAGGCCTTCCTGCAGACGGGGGGTGGAGCGCACTTTCAGAAGCTATCGGGCGCGCATCTCGACCTCGTGCGACAGTGCCGGATGGCGCCGACGTTCGAATTCTGTCCGATCTTCGTGACCGGGGGGATTTCGGATGAGCGCATGCGGGAAGCGACGGAGGCGGGGGCGGTTCTGCTCGCGTCGGGGTTCGACGTGATGCTAAAAGGGCGGCCGACGGACATCGGCGTGAAGGAGATCGCCGAGGCCCTCAGCCTCTATGTGGAGACGGCGCAGCAGTCCCGCAAGCAAGTCTGGCCGGAGGTGGCCGCGGCGGTGGGGGCCGATCGGCAGGCGTGGCTGGATTCGTTGCCGCACTATCATCCGTTCTGAGATATCGCCATATACATAATGACACGCAGGGGCGACGCATACGTCGCCCCTACGTGCGTTCTGGCCAATCCGTGCCCGATCAAAACGCCACATTCGGCATCTTGATCGCGTAGAGTTTGGCGTTCTTCAGGTGAACGCGGAGCTTGACGGGGCCCGTGTGGCGCACGAACGTGCCCCTCCCTTCCTTGTACTCGACGATCTTGCGGATGTGGTCTCCCGTGATCGGAAAGCAGTCCTCCGCTGAGCACCCGTCGATCGGCCTGTCCTCCGCATCGAGTAACTCCAGCCGCGCTTCTCCCTTGCCCGCATCGACGTTGAGCATCGGCCAGCTCGCCCAGCTCATGTTCATCGGGCGTGTGGTGATCGTACCGCCGGCCGACCCCGCCTCCCAGCACGCGAAGCCGTCGCGCCTGAGTGTTGCCGTCCCCATCGCCGCGTTGCCCGCCTGCCAGTGCTCGGAGTCCTTACCGCCATACCAGAAGCGGATGTGGTCGCCCTCGGGATGGGGCATGCTCGTGCAAAGGGAGACGTGGGATTGATCCCAGCTGCCCTTCTCCCCGCGTGGCAGGATGGGCACGCGGTTGCCTGCCCGGTGCCAGTCCATCAGGTCGCGACTGACGGCCAGCTGCATCTCGAGGGGACCGTAGGTCCAGCGGTGGCCGATGTAGAAGACCTGCACGAATCCCAAGTAGAGGTGTCCGTAGGGTACGATGTACATGTAGTACAGCTGAGCGTTGTCCCCATCCTTCTCGTCTGCCTCGAGGATCGGGACCATGGGCGTCCAGTGTACCAGGTCGGTGCTCTTTGCCAGGGAGACTTGGCGCTTACTAACGAGCTCTTCGTAGCCCCGCTGGCGCAGACGTCCGAGCGTGTGCGCGTAGGCGTGCGACCGCGTGGTGCAGAGATAGCAGCCCTCCCGCGAGTTCCACATGAGACAGTGGGCATCACCATCCAGCGGCAAGGTGGGTGGCCAGTGGGCGTTCCAGTCTATGCCGTTGTCGCTGTAGATCTGGGTGATGCCCTTGCTGTAGATGGGATGGTGGTAGGACGAATAGACCGTGCCCACGAGTTTCGACCGCGCGTCCTCCAGGTAGTTCGGTGCCACCCCGCTGAGATGGTCGGAGAGGATGGGGCCGACCGACACCTCTACCATGTTGTTCTCATAGGATCCGTCGAACTTCACGGCGCCGAGGGATGGCTTCTCCCAATGCAGCCCGTCTTCGCTTGAGGCGTAGCAGACGACGGATCCCTGCGTCTTAAAGCTGCGAGTGTTGTGATCGTCTCCGATCGCCGGGTCGGCGGCGTCGTGCAAGAGGCGATTGTGCGTGCGGTACCAGCAGTGGAAACGCTTCTCGTGCGCGTCATAGAGCACGTCTCCACTGATGGGATCCTGCTGGAAGGGTCGCTGCCTCTTCCCATCTCCGCCCTCCCAGATCTCGGTCGGCCTGAGGACAGGGCTCGGACCCTTTTGCATCTGACAGAGGCGGAAGACGGCCCCCTCGGCGTTCTCCACGAGCTCCTCATCGGCCATGAGAAGAAGGTCGGGCTCGGCCCAATCGTGCTGTC
>JASLMQ010000961.1 GCA_030746455.1 Candidatus Latescibacterota bacterium | reverse complement strand
TTTGGACTCATCCAGATCATCCACCCCCGAGAGGGACGCAGAACGGCGAAGGTCGAGGGGCGGATGTGTCGACTCGTGGACTCCTTTACGTCCGTGTACGCCCTCGCGAACCGGGCCCTCCGGACCGGCAACAGCCTGACGGACGAGGTCGAGCAGCACCTGACGAACGAATCCCTGGACTACGACGCCATCTACGAGGGCCAGTCGCCCTGGCGACTGCTCCCCGCGTTCGACCATCCGGGTGAACCCGCGCGATGCATGGTTGCGGGAACCGGACTCACGCACATGGCCAGCGTGGCGAGCCGGCAGGCTATGCACGCGGACGATGACGCTGAGGAGGAACCCGTCACCGACAGCATGCGCATCTACCAGTGGGGGCTGGAGGGTGGGAAGCCAGAAGCCGGGACCATCGGGGTGCAGCCAGAGTGGTTCTACAAGGGGTGTGGCACGGTCCTACGGGGCCACGGCGACCCCCTGGAGGTGACGTCCTTCTCCGGGGATGGCGGAGAGGAGCCCGAAGTGGCGGGGGCCTACCTGATCGACGGTGAGGGCCGGCCCCACCGTGTGGGGCTGATGATCGGGAACGAGTTCTCGGACCACGTGATGGAGAAGCAGAACTACCTCTACCTGGCGCCCTCCAAGCTGCGGACCTGTTCGGTGGGGCCCGAGCTGATCGTGGGTGGCGAGCTCGAGGATGTGTCAGGAACCGTGAGCATCCGGCGCGGCGGTGAGACGGCCTGGTCGAAGGGGATATCGACCGGCGAGAAGAACATGTCCCACTCGCTGGCCAACCTCGAACACCATCACTTCAAGTACGAGGCGCACTGTAGGCCGGGAGATGCGCACATCTACTTCTTCGGCGCTGATGCCTTCAGCTATGGCGATGGGTTGTCGCTCGAGGATGGCGATGTGATGGAGGTCGCCTGGGAAGGGCTGGGACGGCCGCTGAGGAACCCCATCCGGATCTCCGCAGACCCGGATCCGTTCGTCTCCGTTGAGCCCCTGTGATGATCGTCGACGTCCACTGCCACGTCTGGGAGTATCCGAAGCATTTCGGCGAGGATATGCGGCTCCAGGCCCGTCGTGCGAGGGGCGACGTGGAGGTGGACCTCACCGTCCGATACGAGGACTACCTTGCAGAGGCCCCGGCGGGGGCCCGAACCATCGTCTTTGGGGGCAAGGCGCGGCTGAGCGGGACGTGGGTCGAAGACGAGTACGTGGCTCAGACCGTGGCGCGGCATCCCGACCGCCTGGTCGGATTCCTCTCGGTGGATCCGACCCAGGACAATTGGGAAGCGGAGCTCAGGGAAGGCCACGAGGGCCTCGGTCTGAAGGGTATCAAGCTCCTCCCGATGTACGCGGGCTTTTCGGCCGATGATACGGCACTCGACCCGCTCTGGGAGTACGCACAAAGGAACGGCCTGCCTGTCCTGCTCCACGCGGGGACCACCTTCGTCTCCCAGGCACCGCTCGAACACACCTACCCACGGCGCATCGATCCGGTTGCGATCCGGTTCCCCGAAGTCAAGATCGTGCTTGCTCATCTGGGGCATCCGTTCGAGGGAGAGACCATCGCCGTGATCCGGAAACACCCGAACGTGTATGCCGATATCAGCGCGCTCCACTACCGGCCGTTCCAGCTCTACCACAGCTTGATGCTGGTCCAGGAATACGGCGTGTGGGACAAGCTTCTGTTCGGGACCGACTACCCCTTCACGACGGTGAACGCATCGGTGGAGGGTCTGAGAGGGCTCAATGGGATGGTCGAGGGGACTGCCCTTCCTAGGCTGGATGCCGAGGCCATCGAGTCGGTGATTCATAGAGAGACCTTGGGTGTTTTGGGATTGGAATAGATGAGCGGGAGGCGAGGCTAAGTACAGCTCTTCGCAACTACGGTGACGATTCCCGTCTCGGCGCGCGCTGCCACAGAAGCAGCACCCATGAATAGAGTGACTGGCCTTTCCCTCGAGGTCCCTCGCGATGGTCGTGTGACGCGCCTCCCGAGGCGCCTCCGGCGGCCCCCTCCTCTTTGTACGCGCAAAGAGAAGGGGGGAAGAGAAACGCGCCCCTGCGGGGGGCTATACATGGCCCTGTGGAAGGCCTGACCCCGGGAGGTCCGGAGCACCAGGGGCGTACACGAGGGCGCCTGCCTGCCAATCGCCTTTCGCGCGGGCCTCGCGTTGTGGATGCCTGTTGGGCAGGCAGGATGGAGCCCCTATCCGAGGGGTACCGAGGTCCTGCCGGGCTGAGTCTCAAGCGGGTGCAAGGCCCATCAGGGGGCGGAGCGTCGGGCGCTGCCGAAGTGAAAGACGCAATGGACCGGCACCCGCGGACGCACGCGTGCTGAAGGGCCATCGCCCCTTGGGCCCCGACGGTGTGGTGTTTGCTGCAAACGAACCACTGGCTGAATCAGACAACTTGAGAGGATGACGCTGTGGCGGAGAGACCGAACATTCTGTTTATCCTGCCGGACCAGCTTCGGGCCGATTTCCTGAGCTGCTACGGCGCAGACTTCATCGACACACCCCACATCGACAGCCTGGCGGAACGCGGCGTCTTCTATGAACGTGCGTACACGCCGTCTCCGCTCTGCGTGCCCGCCCGGTCGCTGCTCCTGACCGGGCGCAACGCCATCAAGAACGGGGTGCTCACCAACAATCAGTTCCTGAGGCCCGACCTGGGCGAATGCGGCATCCACACATGGCCGGAACTGCTGGGCGAGGCAGGCTATGCGACGGCGGCCATCGGTAAGATGCATTTCTACCCGTGGGACATCGGGATGGGGTTCCAGCACAAGGTGGTGGCGGAGGACAAGCGTTGGCTGTTGATCGAGGACGACTACCAGCGCTTCCTGAAGGAACGTGGCTACCGCAAGTACCACGGGGACGAGCACGAGGGATACCACGAGGGCAAGGGTGCCGTGGTCAGCCGGCTTCCGTACGAGTGCTCGTGGGACGCCTTCGTGGGTGAGGAGACGTGCAAGTACATCCGGGAGTATTCGGACGACAAGCCATTCGCCGCGATGGTCGGCTTCCCGGGCCCCCATTGCCCGTACGACCCCTCTCCCGAGTACGCAGAGATGTTCGATCCCGACGATATGCCCGACCCGGTGCCCGAAGTGCCGGAGAACGCCCCGAGCCTGCGGCGCGGGAACGTCTCCGGGAACCGTCAGCCGTGGAACGGGGTAGACTACAGCGAGTTCACGATGGCCCAGAAGAAGAAGGTGAGGGCACACTACGCCGGGCTGGTCAAGCAGATCGACGATCAGGTGGGGAACATCCTGCAGGCCCTGCGGGAGACGGGACGCCTGGACAACACGGTGATCGTGTTCTCCAGCGACCACGGCGACCACCTGGGGGACCATAACCTGATCGGAAAGGGTAACTTCTACGAGTCGAGTATCCGGGTGCCCCTGCTGGTCCGGTTGCCAGGAGCGTCGGGAGGCGAGCCCTGTGAGGGCCTCGTGAGCATCGAGGACATTACGGCCACCCTCCTGCATCTGGCCGGGTGCCAGATCCCCGAGACGATGGATTCGGTGCCGCTTCCGGGTCTCGGCGCGTCCGTACAGGGGAGGGACCGAGTCTTCGGCGTCCTGTCGGGCGGTTGTATGGTCTACGACGGGGAGTGGAAGCTCGCGAAGTACGCGTCCGGCGAAGCGCTGCTTTTCAACCTGCGCGAGGACCCCGGGGAGCAGCGGAATCGGATTGGTGATCCCGAGTGCCAGCAGGTCTACCTCCGATTGGACTCGGAGCTGACGCAGTACCTGCTGCGTTCGGTCAACGCAGCAAACGACGAGAAGCAGGTGGCCCACATCGCGCTCTATGATGACGAGGACTTCGGACAGCCGGGATGGCAGCGGACCTATCCCCAGAGCATTGTGCCGCCGGACAAGGAGGGGTAGAGGAATGCAGGAGATCCCAAGAGACGAGCGCAAGGTGACGGATCTGGAGTTCCTCGGCGCTATGGACCTGAGTCGAAGAGGCCTGTCGAAGGTTAGACGTGCGGTGGAGCGCGGGGACGAGGCTCGAGCGAGGACCGAGCTTGTGGAGTACTTCCGCGTCCGGAGGACGCCGAAGTGGTTCTTCGACTGGCGCGACGGCCGCCGCGGACCGGGTGGTCCGCCGTGGGGCGACAACATCGGTCCAAGCCTTGGATCGAAGAAGCGGGCGGATGAGGCCTTGAGGAACCAGTTTCGCCTTTCGGGAGGCCTGCTCTGGGATTTCGGCAAGGGACTGAAGTGGTACACCGATGAAATGCGGGGGTTGGGTTCGGCGCCGTCCACGTTCAAGCGATGCAACTGGATGCGCGACCTGGCAATGGTATGGGTGGAGACCGGACGGAAGACCTACGCGACGGGGCTGGCCCGCCTGATCGACAGCTGGCTCCAGGACTGGCCTCTTGTGGTGGACGAGGCGTTCGGACCGGAGTCGGCCCTGCTCTGCAGGTCGGACGGCCACAAGGCCATGCCGACCGCGTTCCGGGTGCTTACGTGGCTGGATGTGCTCTACTCGGGTGTCCTCTTCTCGCCAGGTTTCCCGGTGGACACGGCCTTCGGTCTCCTGAAGTCCATGTGGTTCACGGCGCTGCAGTACCGTCGCTATGAGAAGAGCCAGTACAGGCCCGCGAACCACCATCTCTGGGAACGCGGCACGGCCCCGTTCATCTTCGGGACGATGTTGCCCGAGTTCCTCGAGGTCGCCAAGCTGGCGCCGCAGGGCAAGCCGGTGGTGATCCGGCATACCAAGGACAGCTTCCTCAAGGACGGTTGCTACGAAGAGCGCTCTACGTCCTACACCTTTGCGGCGTTGAGGATGTTCCTGGTGCCCCACCGGCTGGCGAGGCTCAACGGCACGTCGGTGCTGGACCGGGCGGCGATGGAGAAGCTGAAGAAGGCTGCGGACAACAGCGCCCTGATCTCGCTACCGGACGGAAGTCTGCCCGACCTGGGTGACGGCAGGCCGACGCCCCCGGGGAACGCCGCGTTGCTGGGCCAGGGCGCCGCACTGTTTGGCAGCCGGACCTGCGCGACTGTGGCGAAGAAGCTCCGCCTCAGCGGGCTCGTGGGCAAGGAGGACCGGCCCAGTCTGAATCGATTGAAGGCGGCCGACCTGCCTCTCACAGTCTACCACCCGAGCGCGGGTTACTTCGTCGCGCGGGAGAGATGGACACCCGCGGCATCGGCCATGAGCTTCTCGGTGCCCGGACCGGGCATCATGTACAACCACGCACACGACGACGCTCTGCATCTGCAGCTCGTGGTCAGGGGCGTGCCGATCGTGGGTACGCCGATGACAGAGCTCTATGGCTACCTGAGCCAGGACCGGTACTTCGGATCCAAGAAGCGCGGCCACTTCTTCGCCATGACGTCGCACAACGTGGTGCTGGTGGAGGGGGAGCCGCTTCGGTCGATCGAGTACCTCGCTCCCAGGAACAAGTGGGGAGCCGAACCGGTGCCGACACGGGTGGTCTGGGAAGACGTGGACGGAGGAGTGCACGCGAAGGGCACCCACAGGGGATACGAGGGCATCACGCTGTCGCGAGAGGTGACGTTCCACTACCGCAAGGGATGGACGGTGGTAGACCGGGTCAAGGAACCCGTTGGAAAGGCCCACATCGCGCGGTGGCATTTCGAGTATGGCGTGGATGTGGCTGAGGACGACGACGGGTTCGTTGCCACCTGCGGCAACGTGCGGCTCGGGATCCGGATGAGCTCTGACGGTGGGTGTCGACCGCGCCTGAGGCGGGACACCCGGTGGCTCGGCAAGAATCCCCAGCGCCCGGGAGAGCCGGCGCCGTGGGTGATCGACGTCAGGTTTGGCGGTAAGTGCAATGACGAGCTGACGACCCAGTTCGACATCCTGTAGCGTATCCGAGGACGGCGGGCCTGGATGCCGATGGCTGACATACCTCGTGACGAACGATCCGTGAGTGACGCCGAGTTCCTCGGCGCCCTGGACCCCAATCGTAGGGGGTTGAAGTAGGTACTTGGCCTGTACGGATCCGGGGATCTGGCAGGAGCAAAGACCGCCCTTGTAGAGCACTTCCGCTCTCGAAAGCGGCCGGTCTGGTTCTTTGATGCGAGAGACGGAAGACGACGACGCATCACGCCGCCGTGGCCCGAGAACACGCAGACGGGCCTCGACTACAGGCGGCGGGCCGACAATGCGTTGAGACATCGGCTCCATCTGGCCGGCGGGCCACCGTGGGATTTCGGGAAGGCCCTGAGGTGGCATACGCCGGAGATGCGCGGCCTGGGTTCCGTCCCGTCGATCCTGAAACGGTGCAACTGGATGCGTGACCTGGCGATGGCGTGGGCCGAAACGGGACGGAAGGCCTATGCGAAGAAGCTGGCGGAGCTCGTCGACCGGTGGCTGGACGATTGGCCGCTGGCAGTGGACGCCGAGTTCGGACCGGAATCGGCGCTGATGTCCAGGTGCAATGGCCACAAGGCCATGCCGACGGCCTTCCGCGTGCTATCCTGGCTGGATGTCCTTTACTCGGGTGTGCTATTCGCGCCCGGCTTTCCCAGAGCGACGGCCTACCGACTGCTGAAATCGATGTGGTTCACGGCCTACCAGTACCGGCGCTATAGGAAGAGCCGCTATCGGCCGGCCAACCATCACCTGTGGGAACGGGGCGTGGCCCCCTTCATCTTTGGAACGATGCTGCCGGAATTCCCCGAGGTGGCAAAGCTGGTCCCGCAGGGCATCCCGGCGATCGTCCGGCACACCAGGGACAGTTTCCTCGAGGACGGATGCTACGAGGAGCGGTCCACCTCCTACACTCTGGGTACGCTGCGCATGTTTATGTTGCCGCACCGGCTGGAGCGGCTGAATGGCACGCGGTTGCTGGGTCGTGCCGAGGCGGCTCGGCTGAAGCGGTGCGGCGAGAACGCCGCCCTGATCACGTTGCCAGATGGAAGCCAGCCCGACGTCGGAGATGGCCACCAGCCCGCGAAGGGGACTGGCGGGCTGCTTGGACAGGTTGCAGGACTCTACAGGAGCCGCACGTGCGCGACCGTGATCCGTTCCCTTCGACTGACGAAGCACGTCGGTTCGGATGATCGGAAGGTGTTGACGTCCATCAAACCGGTCGACCTTCCGGATACGGTCTACTTCCCGAGCGCAGGCTACTTCGTCGCTCGGGAGAAGTGGACGCCAACGGCATCCGGCATGAGTTTCTCCACGCCGGGCCCCGGTATCATGTATAATCACGCCCACGACGACGCCCTGCACCTGCAGCTGGTGGTGAAGGGCGTTCCCATGGTGGGTACACCGATGTCGGAGCTCAAGCAGCACGTGCACCAGGACCGATACTACGGAACCCGGAAGCGCGGGCACTTCTTCGCAATGACGTCGCACAACCTGGTGCTGGTTGGGGGAGAACCCGCGGAGTCGATCGAGTCCCTTGCGCCAAGGGGCAGGTATGGGGCGTACCCGATTCCGGTGAAAGCCACGTGGGAGCAGATCGACGGCGGCATTCACGCGAAGGGGACCCACAGGGGATACGAGGGGGTCACGCTTTCGCGTGAGGTGACGTTCCAGTACCGGAAGGGATGGACCGTGGTCGATCGGGTGAAGGGCCACGTTGGGAAGGCCAACATCGCGCGATGGCATTTCGAGTATGGCGTGGATGTGGAAGCTGATGAGGAAGGCTTTGTCGCGACCTGCGGCAAGGTGCGGCTCGGGATACGGATGAGCTCTGACGGGGGGTGCCGACCGCGGTTGAGGCGGGATACAAGGTGGCTCGGGAAGAACCCGCTGCGACCGGGAGTACCTGCGCCGTGGGTGATTGATGCCAGGTTTGGCGGGAAGGGCGATGACTGCCTGACCACGACGTTTGATATACTGAAGGCGAATCCTCGAGGGAGATGACGAATGGGAAGGGACGAACGCGGGGCTTCGCGGCCCGACGATTGGAAGCCGATCTGGCAGACACCGCAAGGAGAGCTGAATGCCGGGGCGTCTATGCTGGGCGAGGAGGAGGTGGAGGAGGTCCTGGCGGTGATCCGGAGCCACTCGCTGTCGCGGGATTACGGCCCCCACTGCAAGGAGGCCGTGCTCCGCTTCGAGCAGGAGTTCGCTCATCGGAACGGCTCGGCGTATGCACTGGGCACCGTCTCGGGCACGACGGCGCTCAAGATCGCGCTGGTGGCCGCCGGGGTGGGTCCGGGCGACGAGGTGATCGTGCCGTGCTGCACCTTCATCGCGTCGGCAGGGGCTGTGGTATCGGCGGGCGCGGTGCCGATCTTCGCGGAGATCGACGAGTCGCT
>JASLMQ010000960.1 GCA_030746455.1 Candidatus Latescibacterota bacterium | reverse complement strand
GCGATGCGCAGGTGACCGTGCGCCTCAAGGGTGAGTTGCTGAAGCGTGGTGCGGAGCCCGTGATCCTGGTGCAGGGGATCGTCGAGGGCATCTGCAGCGGCTGGCTTCTGACCGGCCAACCGTTTCAGGTATCCGAGCAGTGGACCGAACAGACCCTGGTCCTTTCGCCCGACCCGGCCCAGTGGACGGCCCTGGGCTCCCGGCACGATCGAGGCGACACCTACGGCGAAATGCCGCTGGAGCTGGTTCTGCGCAACGTCGATGTCAACGTGATGCTGGTGATGTTCCCCCTGGATGTCGCTCCCATGGGACCGCTCGAGGGTGACCCCCACGTGCTCCGCCCGGGTCGCGACTACCCGGTGTGGCGGTCGAGGCTCCCTGAGGGCTACGTGATCCTGGACGAGGTGCGCATTCGGTTCGCAGGCGCGACCTAGTCTGGCCCTCGTTTTGCCTTGACACAGACCGTATCCCGAAGCCAGATTGGCCATCGCACCCTGGGTCGAGCCTCGTCCGGCCGCTGTGACCGGATCTGAGGCGGTATTATTCAACCAGAACATGGAGGCGCAGCATGGCGGATGTCGTTCGAATCGGGATCGTGGGCTGTGGTCGGATCTCCGAGGCAGACCACATTTCAGGTTACCTGAAGGCAGGGGGCAGTGAGGTCACTGGGTTGTGCGACCCGCTTCCGGAGCGCATAGCCGCTGTCAAGGAGCAGTTCCCCGAACTGAAGGACGCGGAGTGCTTCGAGAAGGACACAGACCTCTTCGCATCGGGCCTGGTGGATGCCGTATCCATCTGCACACCCAATGATTGCCACTACCCACAGACCGTGGCGGCCTGTGAGTCGGGGCTTCACGTATTGTGCGAGAAGCCCATGGCGGCCACGCTGGAGCAGACGACCGAGATGATCGAGGCCGCTGAGGCCGCGGGCGTCATCCTCCAGATCAACCAGAGCATGAGGTACAATGCGCAATACCAGGCCGTGGTAGACCTCGTCAAAGAAGGCGCCATTGGAGGGCCGTTCCACGTCCGCTGCATTCGGGCCGGTAACGGCACGCCCAACAAGGGCTGGAGCCCGGGGGCCGACTGGTTCGTGCAGAAGAAACACGAGGGCGGCCTGCTGGTGGACATCGGCATACACATGGCCGACCTGATGCGTATGATCATGGGCGACGCGGACAAGGTGGCGGGGCTGGTGGACACCCGGCTCCCCGACATCGACGTCTCGGATAATGTGAACGCCCTCTATCGGTACAAGAACGGCGGAACGGGCGTGCTCGAGCTGTCGTGGACGCTGCCGGGCGGTGCGGGTTTCCTGGAGGTCTATGGCACCGAAGGTCGGATCCGGATGGGGTTCTCCGACAAGGGAATCGAGCTGTGGAAGGATGGAGAGAAGAAGGATACGGCAACGACGTATCCCGAGGCCGCGCCGCGTGACGGCAGCCAGAAGGTGTTCCTGGATGCCGTGCGTGGGAAGGGATCTTCTCTGACCCCCGGAGAATACGGCCGCCGCGCGCTTGCGCTCTGCCTGGCGATACAGGAGTCGAGCGACACCGGGGGATTCGTGGAAGTGAAACATTTCGAAGGCGAGGACGGGATCTAGCCTCGATGCGACCAAACCTGGGAACTACGGAACACGCCCCGGGTCAAGCTTGGGGCAGGCTCCACACGCGAAAACTGCGACAGGCGGGGTCCGGGCAGGTCTGGGCCTCGATTCAGGGAAGGGGAAGCCATGAAGATCGGAGTCAGCTCGTACAGCTTCAGCCGTCTGGTCCGTTCGGGAGAGATGGTGCAGATCGCGGTGATTGCCAAGGCCAAAGAGATCGGATTCGATGCGATCGAGTTCTCGACGATCGCTGTGCCGGAGGGAAAGACGCTGCCTGACTACGCGGGGGAGCTTCGCGAGGAAGCCGACCGAGTGGGGATCGACCTCGTCAACTACACCATCGGTGCCGACTTCCTGAAGGGCTCGGATGGGGACCTGCAGGCGGAGATCGCGCGTGTGCGGGAGGAAGTGGATGTCGCCGAGATCCTCGGGGTGCCCGGGATGCGGCACGATGCCACCAGCGGCTGGCCGGCCGACCACGTTGGGCCGAAGAGCTTCGGAGCAGCTCTCCCTCGGGTGGCGGAGGGCTGTCGCGGTGTCACGGAGTACGCCGCCGAGAAGGGCATCAAGACGATGGTGGAGAACCACGGCTTCTTCTGCCAGGAAAGCGTGCGGGTCGAGCAGCTGGTCACGGCGGTCGATCATCCGAACTTCGGCGTCCTGGTGGACGTGGGCAATTTCATGTGCGCGGACGATGACCCGCCCGGCGCTGTAGGACGGCTCATGCCGTACGCGTTTCACTGCCACGCCAAGGATTTCCACATCAAGCCCGGCACGGACGTGCCGCCCGGTCAGGGCTGGTTCCAGTCGCGTGGTGGGACGTACCTTCGCGGTGCCATTATCGGTCACGGCAACGTACCGATCCTTCAGTGTATCCGGATCATGCACCGCGATGGATACGAGGGGGTGCTCAGCGTCGAGTATGAGGGGATCGAGGACGTGTTGATGGGAATTCAGGTCGGGCACGACAACCTGCGCCGAATCGTGCATATGGCAACGGGCTGAACGCTGATCCTGAGAGCGGGAGGCGCACACCTTGGACCTCTGAAGCCAAAACCCAGCTGGTCCCTGCTTGAATCGAGGGAGGGACAGCTGGGTTTCGGCGTCTTGGGCGCCGCAAGCGGGGCGCGAACAGAGAGGCAGAGATGGCCGGAGAAGCCGACAGGCTAGCATGGTTTCGTGATGCCCGGTTTGGGATGTTCATCCACTGGGGCCCATATGCTGTGCACGGCCGGTGCGTGTGGGCGAAGTACCGAGAGCGTATGACCCACGCCGAGTATGTGGACCACGCCAAGCAGTTCACCGCAGAGCGGTATGACCCCTCAGAGTGGGTCCGATTGGCCAAGGCTGCCGGCATGAAATATATGGTCCTTTGTACCCGGCAGCATCCCGGCTACTCGATGTTCGATTCCCGTTTGAGTGACTTCACCGCGGCCAGGGGGGCCCCGGGCAGGGACCTTGTGGCCGAGTATGTGGAGGCATGCCGTTCGGCCGGGATGCGAATCGGGTTCTACTACTCCCTCCTCGATTGGCGGTACAAGGCCTACTTCGACGGTCCGCAGGAGGATCCCGAGGGTTGGGCCCAGTACCTGGAGTATGTGCATGGCCAGGTACGCGAGCTGATGAGCAACTACGGTGTGATCGACCTGCTCTGGTACGACGGACGTTGGCCCCATGCGGCTTCCGACTGGCGCGCTGACGAGCTGAATCGTATGGTCCGCTCTCTACAGCCCGACATCCTCATCAATGATCGAGCAGGCGAGTCCGGGGATTTCGGCACGCCGGAGCAGAGGGTGGGATTCAAAGATGAGGATCGGCCGTGGGAGTCTTGCTTCACCACGAACGACCACTGGGGCTACTCGCCTCAGGACCGGAACTGGAAGTCGACCCGCCAGCTGATCCATCTCCTGATCGAGTGCGTGTCCCAGGGCGGAAACCTGCTGCTCAACGTGGGCCCCAAACCGGACGGGACCCTGCCGCCGGAGGCGGTTGAGCGGCTGACCGAGATCGGGGTGTGGTACGAGAGGAACGGCGAGGCCGTCGCCGGTTGCGGGCGAAGCCCTCTCGGAGATTGTCCGGTGAGCGGTGTCGAGGACTGGCTCCTGAGCAAGAGCGGCCTCACTACTCAAAGAGACTCCACAGTCTACCTGCACATCCTGCACTGGCCGGGAAGCGAGATTCATCTCGCCAACATCGGGAGTCCGGTGCAAGAGGCGAGGATGGTTGCGACTGGCGAGACGGTGTCTTTCGTCCAGGACAGTGACAGAGCCACGCTGACAGGCCTCCCGCCTGACCCCCCGGATGCCTTCGACACGGTGATCGCGCTCGAGTTCGACGAGACGCCGGTTCCGTTGGACCACTTCCGTTACGTGGAGTAGAGGCGGCGGGAGACCGAAACCGATTGGGAGGTACCCTCCATGGCCAAAATCGCTCACATAGGCGCGGGCAGCGCGGGGTTCGGCAAGAGCTTCCTGGCCGACTGCCTGACCCGGCCGTCGCTCCAGGACGCCACCCTGTGCCTGATGGATATCAACCCCGATCACCTGGAGATGATGCTCACCGCGGCAAAACGCATCAAGGAACAGCTCGAGTCGCCGGTGGAGATCGAGGCCACCGCCGATCGGCGGCGGGCGCTGGACGGCGCGGACTACGTGATCATCACCATCGTGTCGGACGGGTTCGAGCCGCGCAAGCACGAGCACCATATACCCAAGAAGTATGGCGTCTACCCCACCAGCGGGTGCACGTCCGGGCCGTCGGGTATCTTTCGTGGCCTGCGCTACATTCCGGTGATTCTGGACCTGGCCAGAGAGCTCGAGGAGCTCAGCCCCGACGCGCTGATGCTGGACTACAGCAATCCCTCCTCCATCGTCCCCTGGGCCGTCAACCAGGGGTCTTCTACGTCCTACCTGGGGCTTTGCCACAGCGTGCCGAACACGGCCCTGGAGATGGCGCGGATCGCTGGTATCCCGTATGAGGAGACAGGCCACTGGGCCGCGGGAATCAACCACCAGGCCTGGATGCTGCGCTTCGAGTGGAAGGGGAAGGACGCCTATCCGCTCATCTGGGAGAAGATGGAGGATCCCGAGGTCTACCAGAAGAACATCGTCAAGTTCGAGCTGCTCAAGCACTTCGGCTGTTGGGTGACCGAGTCCAGCGTGCACAACGCCGAGTATGTGGCCTGGTTCCGGAAGACCGCCGAAACGTGCGCCCGGTACACGCCGGACTATCCGTCCGACTTCGACTGGGTTCTGGACCACGAGGAGAAGGCCGGGAAGGGTCGCGAGAACCTGCGTGAGGAGATCTATCGAGGGGGACCGCTGGACATCGGGCAGAGCCACGAGTACTGCATCGGCATCATCGACGCCATCGAGAGCAACGTGCCCGCGCGGATCAACGGTAACGTGCCCAACACGGGCCTGATCACGAATCTTCCCCAGGGCGCCTGTGTTGAGGTACCGATCCTGGTGGACAATATGGGTCTGCATCCCTGCTACGTGGGGGACCTGCCC
>JASLMQ010000959.1 GCA_030746455.1 Candidatus Latescibacterota bacterium | reverse complement strand
TCTCCAGCGGCCCGCCCATCAGAAGGATGTAGCCCTTCTCGGCGAGTTCGCTCAGGTCGCAGGCCCGCTTCACAATGTAGGCGACCTCCTCGAGATCGTGTTGGTACATCGCCCCCTCGGTGCCCCCGCAGAAGACGAAGTCCTTTGCGTGGAGCTTGACCAGCTCCGGCAGATCGGGATTCTCTTCCCAATCGAACGGATTGATGATGTCCACGCCGATCGACGCCAGGTCGGGCAGGATTTCCCGGATGTTTCCGTGGGAGTGCAGGTGGAGGTACCCGCCCTTCTCGTGCACCCGGTTGGCCAGCTCCGCATACCAGGGCATGAAGGTGGTTCGGATCAGCTCGGGAGAGATGATCAGCCCGCCCGAGTTGCCGAAGTCGTCGCAGACGTTGATGATCTCCACCCCTCGATCCATGAGCATATCCACGGCGTCCAACCCCATTCGTGCCAGCACCTCGGTCACCTTCCGGGTGAACTCGGGCTCGGCGAGCAGGTTCACCATGGCCTCCTCATAGTCCATGAAGGAGTTGTGGACACCTGAGAAGAAGCCCTGGATACATCCGGTGGGCACGAACCCGGACGCCTTGATGAGTCGGGCATCGGCCTCGACATCGGCGTACCGATCCGGATCCCGCATGTCAGGCAAGTCCAGACGCTCGAGATCCGCTTCCGTCTGCAGCGGGAAGTCATAGTACCGGATCGAGTGCGGATTGTAGTTGATCCACCGCTTGTGGCCGCCCTCATATGCCAGGATCTTGTGTTCGGACGTTCGCTCGATTACACGGGGCTGGATCTCCCCCGGGCCGCCGTGTCCGAAGGGAAAAACCCCGCCCTTCCCGACCCCCACCGTGGCCATGTCCACGTACTGGGACATCCGGACGGCACGCTCACGGCTCTCTTGTGTCCTGGGCTGGTCCGAGAAGCAATCCCTCGGCGGATCATCTGAAGGAAGGTAGTAGGTGTTCTCGTCGTGGCAGTCTTCGGGGGCGAACTTGCGGATTGCCTTCTCGTCCTGGAATCCCATGAAGATGAAGGGGATCCGCTCCGGTTTGCGTCCCTCGAGCATGCCAAGAAGATCGTCCCGCTGGTTCATCCTGCCTCCCCTCGCTCCGGCGTTGGGGCGCCGTGGGCTGGTCTCAATATACACCAAAAGCCTTCACGGCGTAATGTAAGATCCGCTGATAGCGCCTACGATCAGAATCGACAGCCCAACGCAAGCCGCGGCAGCCACCGTCATCAGGATCCCTGCCGTTGCCATGTCCCTGATCGAGAAGTACCCCGCCGAGTAGGGAATCACGTTGGTCGGCGTCTCCGTGACCAGGATGAAGGCGAGAGAGGAGGCGAACGCGGCCGGCGCGCACACCAGCCACGGATTGATGTCCAGGTCCTTGGCCAGCACGATCAACAACGGAATGATGATCGTCCCCGTGACCGTGTTGCTCGAGAAGGCCATATGAAGCGCACTGACGACCAGCACGATCAGGAACACGCGTATGACATGCGGTGTCTGGAACACCGGCCCGAGGAAGGACCAGGCCAACCAGCGCGCGGCCCCGGAGTTGTACACGGCCATGCCAAGCGAGATCCCCGCGCAGATCAGGATGATCCCGCCCCAGTCGACGTCCCTCTGGGCCTGCTTCCAGGAGATCACCTCGATGCCCGGAAGGAAAAGCAACAGCGCACCCCCCAACGCCACGGCCTGCAAGGGGATCTTCACCTCGCCTCCGGTCATCTTGGTCAGGAGAGGACTGACCAGCCACGTGCAGATCGTCAGGAGGAAGATGGCCGCCGTCCACTTCTCCTTCACCGACAACGGCCCCATGTCCGCGAGCGTCTTCTTGATCTCGCCCTCCCCGATTGGAAGCCTCTCGATCTCGGGTGGAAACAGGCGCGTGATCAGGAACCACCCGACCGGAATCATCATCAGGGCAGCCGGCGTCCCGAGACTCATCCAGGTGATGAAATCGATGTCGATCTCCGCAAGCTCCTTTAGGTAGCTGATGGTGAGCGGATTGGGCCCACAACCCGAAGGAGTCGCGATGCCGCCGAAGAGCGGTCCCCACGCGCAGGAGATCATCAGGCCCTTCCCTAGGTTGCTCTCCAAAGGCTTCACGCCGGCCTGCCGCAGTATGGAAACGCCCAGGGGCATCAAGATCGCGGCCACCGCCATGTCGGTCACCCACATGGACAGGAGAGCACCCACGATCAGAAGACCCAGGATCACCATCTTCGTATTCGTACCCATCACCGAAAGCATGGAATAGCTCAGGCGCTTGCCCATGCCCGAGCCCGTGAACGCCGACGACAGGATCAAGACCCCGATGAAGAAGGCGATGATGGGGTTCCCGAAGCCTATCCGAACCACATTCGCGAACGATTCGATGCCCATGACAGGGATGAGCAGCATGGCCAGAAGCGCCGTAATGCTGAACGGGATCACCTCCGTGATCCACAGCACGATCGCCGCGACCAGCAGAGCCAGCACCGCCTTGCCGGACCATGAAAGCGGAATCAGGTCCCCACCGCGCTCCATAGGCGCGGGCGACGGCAGCGCGATGATCGTGCCCATCAATGCGAAGGCGACCCCGAGGAGCGCCAGCCTGGACCCCAAAGACCGTCGAGGACCGTCCTCGTGTACGGCCGCCTTCTGCTCGGATTCTCTTTCATCCACGATGTCCCGTCTCCTCCTCAGGCCGTGCAGCATGCGTCTTCGTCTGCCAAGACCGGGCCGAGCCCGATTCAGTCGTCTGCTTCCCGGGCTTGCGCGTAATCACGCCCACGCGGCTTGATCGCCCGCGCGACACGATGCAGCACTGCGCGCAGGTCATCAAGATAGGTGTAGAAGACCGGGACCACGAAAAGCGTCAGAAAGGTGGCGGAGAACAGCCCTCCCATCATGGTCCGGCCCAGAGGGGCGTAGGGGATGCCGATCAGGTTGCTGTTGCCGATCGCCAGAGGCAGCAACCCGAAGATGGTGGTGAAGGTCGTCATCAGGATAGGGCGGAAGCGGCTCTGCCCGGCCTCCAGGATGGCCTCCTCCCGTCCCATGCCCTGGCCTCGGAGGCGATTCACCATGTCCACGAGCACGATCGCGTTGTTCACAACCACCCCGATCAGCACGATCATCCCCATGCGTTGGATCCTCACCGCGCCGCGCTGACGCTGCAACGACTCCTCGAGCGCGGCGGCCTGCTGCTCGTTGGCCGCGCGGAACTCCTCGAGCTCCGCGCGCACGAGGTCACGGATCTCGGTCAGGAGCGCGAGCATCCGTTC
>JASLMQ010000958.1 GCA_030746455.1 Candidatus Latescibacterota bacterium | reverse complement strand
TGGCCGCCGGAGGCTTCTGGGTGTAGAGGTTGAAGCCCATCTGGAGGACTTCCTTCCCCACCCCGTAGTGCATCCGATGGGGACCCACGCAGAATACGGCCTCGGGTCGCACCACCTCGAGCATCTCCCGGAAGTCGGTGTAGACCTTCTTGAAGCCATACTCCTCCTGTGCCTTGAGCGCCTTCTCCTTCTCCAGATCGCAGACCGCGGCCAACTCCACATTGTGCTCGGCCAGGTGGGGGAAGTTCCGGCGATTCGTGAAGCGACCTGCTCCGATGTAGCCGATTCTCAGCTTGTCCATCCATTCGCTCCCGCTTCTAAGGATATAGGCCAGCCAGTCAAGCTACCACTGCAGCTGTTCCGCCTGGGGGGTGGCTGCATCGATGTTGGGTGTGATGTCGGCATCCACCGCCCCGGTCGTCCACCGGATGGCCCCGAGAAGCATCTCCTGGAAGACCGGGTCCGTCCACGTCTCATCGAAGTTGCCCATGCTGCTGTAGAACACCCGCGACTCCCCGTTCATTCGTGCCCAGGTGGCGGGATAGGCGGGGCGCAGGATCTTCTGGTGCATCTCCACCCGCTCGGGCGGGATCTCCGCCTCCTTGGCCATCTCGGTGTCCTGCGCCAGGATCACGTGTGTATCCTTCTTCCACTCCTTGAACGTATACCACGGATCCCGAATCACGAAGGAATCGCCTGCGTTCTCCAGACCGGGAAACCTCGGCGACTTGACCAGCATGCGCGCGTTCTGCGTGGGTGCATGACCGTTGTACGAACACCCGATCAGGTCCTGCGAACAGGACACCGTATTGCGAAGCCCGATGAATCCGGCCCCCCTGGCCAGGGCCTCGTGGAACCGGTCTCTTCCTCGCTCCGAGATCGGAGAAGAGCCCTGCGTGCTTTCCGGGTCCATCAGCTGCTTCATCGATCCAGACGAGAAGAACAGGAAGGTGCCGTACTGCTCCAGATCGTCGTCGAACCCCTCGCCCTCTCGCGTGCAGTCCATGTCGAAGCCGCCCCGCTTGCAGACCTCGGTCACCACGTTGTCCGACAGGCTCGGTCCTTCCAGGGGTTTGAGCGGCGAGGGTAGTGCGTTGATCGTGTAGACCGTGTGCCTCGTGAAGTAGAGCACTCTCTTGACATTCTTCCCCATGTGAAGTCTCCACTGGAATAGGGTTGAACGCTCCGTGACCGGCCATCGGGACGCGTCTGCCGGCTGGCCTGATCAGCGGGTCGACAGGCCCTCGCCGACGCGATCCAGGGCCTGGAGCATGGCCCACAGGGCCTTCCGTCCCGTTTCCCGGACGTCGTCCGGGGTGCGGCCGAACCAGGGAAACTCGAACGACACGGAGACGGTGCCGTGGACGCGGCGGCAGTAGGCCCCCATCAGCTCGCGCGGCGGTGGCTCGATCGGCACCGGCGAGGGATCCTTGATCGACCACTGCTTGCCGGACCCCACCTGGTCGGGCATGAACTTCAGGAAGTGATCCCGAATCTCCGGATCCAGCCCCAGAAGGCCGTCGGTCTGTTTGTTCTGCCAGTTGTGCAGCTGCACGAACAGCCCGGGCTTCACGCGGTCGATCGCGCTCACGATGGTCCGGTGTGCGCTGTCTTCCGTAGGCGGATAGAAGACCAGGTCGGCCCCCTGGGGGGCTGTCAGCCGGCCCATGCCGTTTGCCACACCGTCGGGATTGGCCAGTGGGATCACGTGAAACGCATGCTTCCGGATCGCCGAAAGGGCCCATGGATCGTCCCCGAGCAGCCAGTCGACCATGCCCTCCCTGGCATAGCTGGATGCGCTCTCATAGGCGTGGTACCGGTCGATGATCAGGGCAGGCACCTTGGGCTGACTCGACGCGTCTGTGATCCGGAGAATCCACAGGTTCCGGCCTCCTTCGCTCGCCCCGGTCTTGTCCACATCCACGAACGGATGATCCCGGAGGGCCTGCACGGCGGCCTCGTTCTGCGAGTAGGTGTAGGGCGGATGCCAGTGGATCTCGGTCTCTCCCGGTTCGACCTCCATCTCGAACCGCGCCACCGATCCGTCGGTGTCACCCATCACCGTGCGCCAACCTTCCTCGTCGGGGCCCTGCACGACAACGAAATCTCGAAGCGACATGAACCCTTCGCGGCTGTCCCACTTCGTTGCATCCTCGGGCGCGTCGTCGAACTGCCAGTCGACGGACAACACCACGCGCTCCGGCTGCCGGATGGGGTTCGCCACCCTGAATCCCAGCCGCGTGCTCCGCCCGACGGCCTCCTCGCTAATCCCAGGGCTGGGCCGCCACGACGGGAAGATGCGGAACCGATTGTGCCCCTCGTTGAGCACGCCCTCCTGGCTCTGCGGA
>JASLMQ010000957.1 GCA_030746455.1 Candidatus Latescibacterota bacterium | reverse complement strand
CCGATGCGGAATTCGATCGAATCCGTGCGCTCTACGCGGGGGAGTGCACGCTCATCGACACCTGGATCGGCCACCTGTTCGAGGCCCTGACCGACCTCGGACTCTGGGACGACACGATCGTGGCCTTCACCACCGACCACGGAACCAACATGGGCGAACGCGGCCACATTCGGAAGCGGCCGTGGACCCTGGAGAGTCAGGAGGCCAGGCTGCCGCTGATCATCCGTCACCCGGATTCGGCAACCGCGGGCAAACGGGTGAACGCACTCCTCCACGCCCCCGACCTGGCACCGACCCTACTGGCCCTGCTGGATCACGAGGTCCCACAGACGATGACAGGCTCGGATTTCTGGCCGTTGGTCAAGGGTGACGAAGGCGAGCTCCACGAGGAGATCGTGACGGCCTTTGGGCCCTATGCGGCCCTACGGAACGACGAGTGGCTCTACACGAGCCGGTACGCGCCACCGGGCGAAATGGGTCGCGCGGAGGTCTTCCCGCCGCGGCTTGCTCACACGGACGCGGAGCTGGAGGATGTGAGTGCCGACCATCCAGAGCAGGCATCCCGAATGGCGGATCGGCTGACGGAGCTGATAGGAGGGCGGTTCGAGACCTGAACGGGCACCGCCCTGTTGAGCCGGGACAGGGGCATGATCCGACACCGAAGAGCAACCTGGACTTTCGGACCCAGACGCGGCGATGGCGTTCCGCGTGTGGGTCCGAGACGGCCCCTGGGCCGATGGCGCATCGCGCTGACACGGCTCCTGGCGTCGCTGGTCTTCCTTTCTCTCCTGCCGACGCCATCCGGCGGACAGGCGCCCCGCGATCCAGAGCCTGGCGAGTCCACCTACGGCTTCAACCTGATCAAGGTGGGCTACCTCAAGGACATGCTCCCGGATATCGACCCGAGGGATGCAAGGGTCGCCATCGAGCTGTGGCTCACACAGGCAGCCGCCGAGATGGACCTGGCCGCGGCCGCGAAGGTCCAGTTCTACGAGAACATGGCCTCCATGGTCGACGCCCTGGTGGAGGACAGGATCGACGTGGTCTCCCTGCCGGCCCTGGATTATCTGGAGGTGAGGAAGCGTGTGGCCCTGGAGGTGTACACTGTGGGAGTCGCCCAGGGGCGTGTGACGGATGAACATCTCATTCTCGTCCGCGAGGATAGCGAGTTCGCCGCTCTGGGGCAGCTGAAGGGGGCCGCTCTGATCGTAGAGTCGGGGCGCTACGCCAGGCACATCGCCTCCATGTGGATGGAGACGCTTCTGCTGAAGGAAGGCCTCGGAGACACACAGGGCTTCTTCGGGTCGGTCAAGCTCGCGAGAAGGGCCTCCCAGGCAGTCCTGGGCGTCCTGTTCCGGAAACACGACGCCTGCCTGGTGACACGTCGAGCCTTCGAGACCATGGCGGAGCTCAATCCCCAAATCGATGAGGAGCTCACGGTACTGCGTCGGTCTCCGGGGTTCTTGCGAGAGGTCATCTGCGGCCGCACTGGCTACCTGGCGGATCAGAAGGAGACCTTGCTGGAAGGGGCCCTGCGGCTTCAGGACCATGCCAGGGGTCGGCAGGTGCTGGAGCTCTTCGGGATGGAACGGGTCATTCGCTTCGACCCCGTCCACCTCGAGCCGATTATCGAGCTCGCAAGGGAGTACGAGAGTCTGAGGAACCATCCGTAGGGCACGATCGGAGAGCGCGTTGGCCAAGACCGAGTCTGAGTGGCCCAAGCTCGCCGCCCAGTCGCGTGACATCTGGAACCAGAACGCAGAATGTTGGGACACGCGAATGGGCGACGTCGGCAACGACACCCACAACCTGCTCGTCCGCCCGGCAACCGAATCCCTGCTCGACATCCGGCCCGGCGAGACGGTCCTGGATATCGCCTGTGGGAACGGCAACTTCTCACGCCGTCTCGCGGAGATGGGCGCCACTGTCGTCGCGTTCGACACCAGCGAGGGGTTGATCGAGCGGGCGTGTGCTCGTTCCACAGAGTACGGAGAACGCATCACCTACGCGGTGATCGATGCCGGCGACCGCGACCAGCTGGCTGAACTCGGCGAGGGCCGGTTCGATGCCGCTGTGTCCAACATGGCGCTGATGGACATGGCCGTGATCGTCCCCCTCCTCGAATCGCTGGCCCGATTGCTCAAGCCCGGGGGACGCTTCGTCTTTTCCGTCGGCCATCCCTGCTTCCAGTCTCCGGGGATGGCGAAGGTACTTGAGCAGCGGGAGGACGGCCGCGAGATCGTCACCGACAGGGCCGTCAAGGTCAGTGCCTACATCACCCCTGCTACCCACAAAGGCCTGGCCATCATCGGACAGCCTGCCCCACAGCACTACTTCCACCGCCCCCTCAGTGTCCTCTTCGGTGAATGCTTTCGCGCGGGATTCGTCCTCGACGGGCTCGAGGAGCCAGCGTTCGGACCCGACGTCGAGGCCAATCGCCCCACGTCGTGGGCCGCCTACCCGGAGATCCCTCCCATCCTCGTCGCTCGGCTGCGCCTCCGTTGAGGGATCCGACCCAATGAAGTACCACACAGGCCGGGACTACCTCCTCACCGATCAGTACCGGGATTCGGGCAACGTCACCCGCCGGTTCGACCTCCACGAGCAGTGCAGCGTCAACCGCTACGGCTGGCATCCATGGGTCTTCGATCAGCTCGAGATCCCGCCCGAGGGCCGCATCCTCGAGCTCGGCTCCGGACCCGCGTATCTCTGGGTGAAGAACGCAGACCGCATTCCCGCCGGCTGGAGGCTCGTGCTCTCTGACTTCTCGAAGGGCATGATCGCGGACGCCCGGAACAGCCTCTCCCGGGCTGGGTGTGCGTTCCACTTCGCCACGGTCGATGCGCAGTCCATTCCCTTCCAGGACAGCACCTTCGATGCCGTGATCGCCAATCACATGCTCTACCATCTGCCCGATCTGCCCGCGGCGCTCGCCGAGGTGCACCGGGTCCTGGTGCCTTCGGGTGTCCTCTACGCCACCACCAACGGGAAGACGCACCTGCAGGAGCTGGGCGACCTCGTGCGGGGGTACGATCCGACCTACAGACCCCACAGTGGCGCGGCCCACTTCGGGCTCGAGGATGGCCGGGACCGGCTTTCCGCCTGGTTCACCGACATCACCCTCTCCCGCTACGACGATGCGCTCGAGATCACAGAAGCGGAGGTGCTGAGGGGATGGGCGATGTCCTGGGCCACATCGATCTATCAGGGAGACCGGATGGAGGGGCTCCTCACCCACCTGTCGCGCGAGCTGGAATCGCAGGGCACGATCCACGTTACCAAGGACTCGGGTCTCTTCACCGCTCAGAAGGGGAATGGAGGAAGGCAATGAAACCTGATGAGACTGTGCCAACCGACCTGGTGATCCTCTTCACCGACGTCCACAACTTCTCGATCGCCGCGACCTCCCTGGGATCGAAGCAGGCCGAGTTCTTGCAGGAGATGTACGTCTCCCTCGGCGACGCCATCCTGGCACGCGGCGGCACCCTCGTCAAGTACATCGGCGACGCGATGCTGGCCACATTCCCCGGAGGCCACGAGGGCGCGGCCGTCGATTGTGCGATCGAATTGCGGGATCGATTCGGGAATATCGTATCGGAAGGGAAACTGCCAGGAGAGGTCGAGCTAGAGGTCGCGATCGGCTCGGGCGAGGTGATCACGGGTGAGTTCGGCCATCCGTCACTGCGGATGAAGGACATCTTCGGCGACGCGGTGAACCGAACCGCCACGATCGGTCACCACCGCGGAATCGCCATCACCGAGCGCGTCTTCCAGAGGGTTAAGGATATACACAGGACGCGCGAGCTGGTCGCGCTCCGGGTCAAGTGGCAGGACGCCCCCCTCCAGCGCTGGGAGATTCTGGTGTAAGCCACCATCCCCCGGCTCGTACACACCTGTCGTTCCCGCCCGTTACTCAGTGCTTCTCCTGCTTTCGCGTCTTTCGCGCCTTTCGTAGTACCGCAGTTCCCCGACTCCCGCATACCGTGGTTGATCCGCCACACCCTCACGGAGATCCACCATGAACTTCATCGTAATCATGAACGACACCCTGCGCCCCGACTACCTGGCCGACAACGGAACTGCGGAGTGCCACACCCCCAACTTCTCGGAGTTCGCCAAGACGGCCGCCGTCTTCGACCGGTGCTACCTGGGTTCCTTCCCCACCATCCCGAACCGGACCGACCTGTTCACCGGGAGGTTCGGGGAGCCCATCCACCCCTGGCTCCCCCTGTCGTTCGACGCACTCACCTTGCCCGAGATCCTGCGCGAGAACGGCTATGTGACCCAGCTCATCTGCGACACCCCGCACCTCATCAATGGCGGACACGGGTTCGATTTCCCCTTCCACGCGTGGGACTTCATCCGGGGAAACGAGGTCGACCGCTACGGCATGGATTCGGACCCCGTCGAGCTGCCCTTCAGTGACGCGTCCAAGGTCAACAAAGCCGCGGTCAACAAGAGCCTGTGCCAGTACGTGCGCAACCAGCGGGGGCGTCGTCACGAAGAGGACTGGGTGACCTACAGAACCTTCCAGGGCGCGGCCAACTGGCTGGAGCGGAACCTGGGACACGAGGAGTTCTTCCTCTGGATCGACGGGTTCGATCCGCATGAGCCCACCGAGGCGCCCCAGCACTACGTGGACCTCTACGATCCCGGGTATGCAGGAGACCAGTATCTCTCCCACATACCGGACCCCGGTCTCCTGACCGAGGCGGAGATCCGCAACGTCAAGGCCCGGTACGCCGCCAGCGTCACGTTCGTGGATCGGTGCGTGGGGATGGTCTTCGACACCGTGGACCGGTTGGGCCTTCGCGACACCACCTGCGTGGTCTGCCTCTCAGACCACGGAACCCAGCTGAACGAGCACGGCGGCATCCTGACCAAGAGCTGCATCCATACAGAGGTCGCAACCACGGTCCACATGATCCGTGCCCCCAGCTGTTCCCAGCCAGGGGCACGGTTCGACGATCGGGTTCAGCCCGCGGACCTGGCACCCACGCTGCTCGATCTGGCCGGAATCGAGATCCCCGACCAGATGCAGGGCCGATCCTACCTGCCGCTCCTGAAGGGTGAGGCCTGTGACGTCAGGGACGTCGCCATTTCGGCCAACGCACCCAACGCCCGGAATGCGTCAGCCACGATCACCGCGCGGGATCGAAGGTGGCAACTGATCGATCAACCCGATCCCGTGCAACGCGTGCTGCACGATCTGGAGTCCGACCCCGGCCAGACGGTGGATGTCTCGGCCGATCACCCCGAGGTCGTCGAGCGTCTTCACGAGGATGTCGTCGACTTCCTGAAGGGCCACGAGGCACAGCCACAGGTCGTACGGTGGTTCGAGGAAGGGAATCCGGGGGATTTGACGGACTATCTCGCTCGACGCCCAGGCTACGAGAGCTGGTACACCTACTGGAACCACATCCTGGACAGCGAGGTCTTGAGCTGAAGGAAACCCGGTTCCACCGAACGCTCCGGCCTGGTTCCATCACGCCACCACGTGTGACCCGACGCCTCGGCCTACCTACATCCCGCTTGTCGCAATTTCCGTGCTTTTCGCGTCTTTCGTAGTTCCCGGGCTTTGTCGCATCACGGTCAGGCCGCCGTGTCTTCCGTCTCGATCACCGCGGTATCCGCCTGGTACCGGCCCTCGTCGAACATCGCCAGGAAGACGACGGCCGCCACCACCGTAAGCGCGATGGGGACGAGGAAGATCATCGGCCAGCTGTGGCCCCCGTCCGGCAAGGCGAAGTAGTCGTGGATCTGCCCGCTGAAGAAGTGCCCCACAAGCATCCCCAGGCCGTTGGTCGCGAAGATCATCAGGCCCTGCGCGCTCGCCCGTATGTCCCTGTGGCTGAGCCGCTCCGCGGCGATCATTCCTCCCACAAAGAAGAACGAATAGCAGATCCCGTGGAGCGGCTGCGCGGCCACCACCAGCCACGCCGGCTGCCCGATGGCGAAGATCGCATACCGAACCGGCCACGCCAGGATGCCCAGGAAGATCGTCATCCGCATGCCCAGCCGGATCAACGACGGCGCGAGCAGAATCATAAGCAGGACTTCGCCGACCTGACCCAGACTCATGGCGAAGTTGGCCGTGCTCGGGGCCAGACCCACGCCGGAGCCCGGCTCGGTGAGGAAGAGGAAGGTGAGGTTGTAGTAGAAGGGCAACTCGATCGCCACCACGAACGAGATCACCAGCAGGACGGCGAAGTTCCGATTTTCGGTCAGCTTCAGGGCCTCGAGAAAGGCGTAGGGATTCTTGGCCTCCTTGGCCGGCGGCGTGTTGGGAAGCGTGAGGCAGTAGATGCCCATCAGCACCGAGAGGGCCGCCGCCACCAGCAGGCAATCCCCCACGTGCTCCTGGCCCGGGGCCTCCACCTCCCAGTAGCGCAGGTAGGCGCTCATCCCCCAGTTGATGACGATCCAGCCCAGCGTGCCCCAGACCCGGATGTTGCCGAACTTCTTCGAGTCGCCCATGTGGTGGAACGCGATCGCGTTCGTCATCGCGATGGTCGGCATGTAGAGAACGGCGTAGATGAAGACCACCGTCCAGAGCGGCGCGAAGGTGGTCTGCTGCCACGCCAGGTACATCAGCGGCGCGCCCGCGAAATGGCAGAGCGCCGTGAAGATCTGATTGGGCATGTACCGATCCGCCACCCATCCGGCCACCAGGGGCGACACCAGGGCGCCGAAGGCCGTGGTCCCGAACACGTAGCTGATCTGCTTCCCTGAGAATCCCAGATTCACCATGTGTCCCGCGATCAGAACGGCCCACGATCCCCAGATGGCGAACTCGATGAACATCATCGTCGAAAGCCGGATGGTTGTTCCTCTGGATGACACCGTCATGGGTCTCTCCCGTTGCCCTCTGGTAGTCGACTCTCGCATCTTCACGAATGGGGCCGCCGGCAAGTGGATTTCGTCACGCGGCCGACAGCCTCTTCTCAGGGTACTGCAGGGAGGCGTACAAGTCAAGCATCGCGCCTCTACGCGGCCGATGCCCGCTTGACATCACCCGTACTTTCCACCATCTTGGGTAGTCCAGACATCGAGTCCTTCAAGGCCACCATCCACACCGAGGATGATACATGGACCGACGCGAGATGATGCGCCGCTTGATGCGGTATATACTGTTGTTCCCAATGGGTTTAGCTGGTGTTCACCACGCCGCTGCTTCATCCAAGCAGACCCGAAAGCGGAAGGCGGCTGAGGCGCTTTCGAAGACACACTGGCTGGGCCACGCCAGCTTCAGGATCGATGTGGAGGATATTGTCGTCTACCTCGATCCCTGGCAGATTCCCGACGGCCCCAAGGCCGACCTGATCCTCATCACCCACGATCATCACGATCACTGCTCGCCGAAGGATGTGGCGAAGATCCGGAAGGACGACACAACGATCGTGACCGTGCCGGCCGCCACTGCCAAGCTATCCGGATCTGTGGAAACGATAGCGCCAGGCGACGAGATCACGGTGAAGGGACTGCGTGTGTCCGCCGTGCCGGCCTACAACATCAACAAGTTCCGGAGCTCAGGTGTCGCCTTCCATCCCATAGAGAAGGCCTACGTCGGATTCGTGTTCGACGTCGGGGGCCAGCGGTTCTACCACGCCGGCGACACCGATTGCATTCCCGAGATGAAATCCCTAGAGGCGGACATCGCGCTCCTGCCGGTGAGCGGAACCTATGTGATGACCGCGGAAGAGGCGGTCGAGGCCGTCAAGAAGATCGAGCCCCAGGTCGCCGTACCCATGCACATCGGCCGGGGTATCGGATCCCTCGGCGATGCCGACGCCTTCAAACAGAAGGCCCCCGACGTCGCGCACGTGCTCCCCTTCGAGAAGTGAGGACATCACGATGAGCCCGAGCCCCTCCGCGATCCTGGCCATCGCCGGCAGCCCTCGTGAGGACGGCAACACGGACATCCTGGTTAGGGCGGCCCTTCGCCTGTTGGAGGAGCGGACAGGCGCCAGCACCGAATTCGTCCGAGTCGCCGACCTGAATATCCTTCCCTGCACGGGATGCCGGGAGTGCATGGCCCTGGGTCATTGCGCCATCCAGGACGACGACTTCGAGTCACTGATGGCCAAGGTTTTCGCATGCGACCTTCTCCTACTGGGTGCACCCGTCTACTGGCTGGGACCGCCCGGGATCATGAAGAACTTCATCGACCGGACGCACGGCTATTACCTGGACCACACGGTCCTTCGTGGTAAGAGGGCCGCCCTCATCAGCGTCGCCACCGACGGCGGCTTCGATCCCCACGAAGCCGTCATGCGGTCCTGGCTCCAGATCTACGGGGCCGCGGTCGAGGCCAGCATCCGCGTCTTTTCGTGCGAAAAGGGCGAGGTCCTCGAGCGGCCCGACGAGTTCGCCAAGGTCAGGCAGCTTGTGGATGCAATCGCAGGATGAAGAAGGAGCCCCGGAGGGGCGAAGGTCAATAGCCTGGGGCGCAAGCCCCAGGACTGCGAAGGGCAGACAACATCACGCAGCCATTGCGTCAACCCTCCCCTAGAAGCCATTAGGGCCTGTCATCCCCGCGCAGGCGGGGATCCAGCGCGCCACATTCGATCGGCCCGCCCAGGCGCGACATCGCGCCATATCGGGTCCTCCTTCGCGCGGCGTCACCAGCACCTGGCACGAGGCACGTCCGTTTCAGGAACCCTGGATCCCGCCCCTCCTACGAGTGATGGCTTGCGGGAGTGGCAACGTGCAAGCGCGGCGGGACAAGTCCCGGCAGTAAGTGACGGCCTACCGGAGTGGCTACTGGCAAACGCGCCGGGACAGGCCCGGGATGACAATCGGGCGATTGCGCGAATCGATTGCCTTGGCTGACTTCCCTGGGCAATTGTCCCGCAAACGGTAGGGGCGACGCATGCGTCGCCCCTACGTCCACCGCCCTCACGTTGGCCCCTTACCCCTCTCCCGCTCTCTGCTTGGGCGAAGAAGTCACGAGCTGTCACAATCGCCAGGCCAACCTGCTGGTTCTCACATTAACTCGCCTCTTACGACTTCCGAGGTGGGCGGGGTGAGGGCCCTACCCCGTCACCACATTCACCAGGCTGTTCGGAACCACAACCACCCGCCGCACCTCCTTTCCCTCCAGCAGCGAACGGATGCGCTCCCGCCCCATGGCCTCGCGCTCCAGCTCCTCCGCCGTCGTCCCCACCTCCGCCTCGAACCGATCCCGCACCCGCCCGTCGATCTGCACGACGATCTCCGCCTTCTCCTCCTCCGCCAGCGCAGCATCGAACGCCGGCCACTCGGCCCGGTGGACGCTTCCCGTCTTCCCCATCCGATGCCACAGCTCCTCGGAGATGTGGGGGGCGAACGGCGCCAGCATGGAGACCACTGCCTCCCTCGCCACGCGCGCGGCGCCCGTCGTTCCGCCATCCTTCCGAACAGTCTGCAGGATCGCCGTGGTCAGCTCCATCAGTCGGCTGATCGCCGTGTTGTAGCTCATGCGCTCCAGGTCCTCGGTCACAGCCTTGATGGCACGGTGCGTGCACCGGTTCAGTGCCGTCGGATCATCGATCCCATCAGCTCCCCCCGACTGGGCATCGGCGGCACTCTCCTCCTCTCCAACGACGGCGCGCCACACGCGACTCAGGAACCGGTGGATCCCTTCGATGCCGGCCTCGTTCCACGCCACGTCCCCGTCGGGCGGCGCCGCGAACAGGGCGAACACCCGCGCCGCGTCTGCGCCGTAGGTCTCCACCATCGCGTCCACGCTCACGGCGTTCCCCTTTGACTTCGACATCTTGTCTCCGTCCTTGTGAACAACGCCCTGGTTGTACAGGCGGGTGAAGGGTTCCTCGAAATCCACCCACCCGATGTCCTGCAGGAAACGCGTCACGAACCTCGCATACAGCAGATGCCCGACGGCGTGCTCCTTCCCTCCCACATACTGCGTTACCGGCAGCCATCGCGCCGCTGCCTCCGGATCGAACGGACGGTCCGCCTCATTCGGCGAGGTGAATCGCAGGAAGTACCAGGACGAGCACACGAAGCCCGTCATCGTGTCGCACTTGCGACGGGCAGGCCCTCCGCAGGTCGGGCATATGGTGTGGGCAAATTCCGGCACGGACGCCAACGGGGATTCACCCTTTGGCGCGAAGTCGTCCATGTCCGGCAGGCGAACGGGCAGGTCCGCTTCGGGCACCGGGACGACCCCGCAGCTCGCGCAGTACACGATCGGGATCGGGGTGCCCCAGTAGCGCTGCCGAGAAATGCACCAGTCGCGCAGGCGGTAGCTTGCGGCCGATCCGTCTGAGCCCTCCTCCCGCCCGATCCAGTTCCTCTGCATCCTTCGGATCCGCTGGGGCCATCCCGGCAGCCTGTTCAGGCCCTCCACCAGCGCATCCGCGTAGGCGGTCACCTTCAGGAACCACTGCTGCATCGGCTTCGCCTCGACAGGTGCCGAGCATCGCTCGCACGCGTCCTCCACCACCTCCTCGTTGGCCAGCGTCGTCCGACACGCCGGGCACCAGTTCACCGGCGCCTCCTCCCGGTAGGCCAATCCGTTCTCGTACAGCTTCAGGAACAACCACTGATTCCAGCGATAGTACTCGGGATCGCACGAGCAGACCTCGTGGTCCCAGTCATAGTGGATCCCCAGCTTGTCGAACTGCTCCTTCTCGATCCGGATGTTCTCCAGCGTCCAGTCACGGGGATGAACTCCGGCCTGCAACGCCGCGATCTCTCCCGGCAGCCCGAAGGCATCCCATCCCATGGGATGGAAGACGTTCTCCCCCTTGCGGATCCGGTATCGCGTCACCACATCGCCGATCGCGTAGTTCTTGCAGTGGCCCATGTGCAGAGGGCCAGACGGGTTGGGAAACATGTCCAGCACGTACGTATCGAGACCGTTGTGCGTCTCCCTGACGCACAACGTCCGGTCCCGCTTCCAGGTCTGCTGCCACCTGGGCTCGACTTCACTCGGGTCGTAGGGCATTGCATATCTCCGCAGATGCTGTAATCGATGCAAAAGAGAAACCCGCCGCCGAGGAGCTCGGCAGCGGGTTGTAGGTCGCGTCGATCTTGGTTCCAGTCACACGGTCGAACGCCTAAGGTAGACCTTACCCCCTGCAGAGCCCCTGGTGCGAAGACCGAGGAGCCCGCCGCTAAGCAGGAGGGCGAGTCGAATCTGCGCCGCCTTCATTGCGGCGCGCGACGTCGCGTGTGTCGCCATCTGTGTCATGGATTGCGGCATGCTCAAGTGTTCCCCAATGGGTCGTATAGAACGCCTATCACGGACATAAGATAGGTATATCGGCACATCATGTCAATCGGCAGGCGCCACGCCCTCATCCAGTCGAATCCCTCCGGGGCTTCTGTACCGCTACCGTGAGCCAAACGGGAAGCCCAGCCCGGGGGTTCACCCTCCAGTCGGTCAGGCTTCCGTCTTTCCCGTCGCAGTAGGCGTGGCCTTCCCAGAACCGATAATTATCAGGTGGGTCCTCTGAGATCTGGCGCAAGACCAGTCCCGAACCTACCAGAGGGTTCAGAAGGTCTGCCAGGGTCCAGTTGTGCTCGCAGGAGCCCTCTTCATCGTCCTCATAGGGCCCCGTGTCGGAGTAGGGCTTCACCATCTCGATCGGATGGACCTGCTCCTTCCAGGGCCGCTGGAAGGGATGGATGTCGTAGAACACATAGTGACCTCCGGGTCTGAGCACGCGATGGACGGCCTGGCAGACCGCCACCACGTCCG
>JASLMQ010000956.1 GCA_030746455.1 Candidatus Latescibacterota bacterium | reverse complement strand
GCTGTCCGAAGGTGGCTTCACTGAGGGATTCACGGATATCCATATCGGCGGCTCCCATAGGGTGAGACGGTTGGCAGGCGACCGCATCGCTGTGGCGGCGTCCGGCCAGCCTCGGGTGTGGAGACCCGGGCTTGGTTCGGTCGCAGCGGGTTGACAAAATGTGTGTTGACAACGTTTCGTGCGTGCGCTAGATTACTGCTGTTCTTACGGCAACAGTACCATGGCGGCCAATATACGGCCCACAGGTTTCGGGCACAAGCCGGTAGTTCCAGACTGTTGACATCGTGACACCAGCGACCATCAGACGTCAGCCCAAGCGCCTGAGCAGGGTGACCAAGACGACCCTGCCGGGTCAAGTCGTGGTGATCCTCAAGCGGTTCATTCTGACGGAGGATCTCCGGGAGGGCGACAAGCTACCTACAGAGCGGGACCTTGCCGCAACCTTCGGGGTCAGTCAGCGTGTCGTCCGGGAGGCGCTGGACATTCTGGTGGGCGAAGGGGTCATCTACAAGAAGTATGGTCGGGGTACCTTCATCAGGTCCCTCGAGGCCCGCTCGGCGGGCGAAGGGACCCCAGCGCCATCGGAAGCTGTAGACGAGCTTTACAGGGTCCGCCGTGCCATCGAGGTGGGGGCGGTCTGCCTGGCGGCCAACCACGCCACCCAAGAGGACCTCGATGCGCTTCAGGACGTGATCGATACGATGGGCCCGAAGGCCGAGCGGGGAGAGAGCGTGGCGGCGGATGAGATGTACTTCCATCTGGCTCTGCTCAGGGCCGCTCACAACGAGGCCTTCCAACAAATGGACTACCTGCTCGCCGAGAGCATTCGCTTCAAGATGTACGACAGGCCGAGCAGGTTGTTCAGCACCGACGGCACCGGCAATCCCTTTGTATCAGAGCATCAGGCCATCGTGGACGCCTTGCGTACGGGCGACAGCGCGGAGGCCATGCGCGTCTTGCACAAGCATCTCACAAGGAATATAGAAGCAGCCATCAAGTCTCCCGGCGCGCTGGTCGCCGAGGCCCCCTCCACACGCCCAGGCGATTGAGGAGAAGGCCGGCGGGAAGGTCGCCGGCCGGCGAAACCGACGCTGCCCGTACCGGGCCTGCTAAATCAACGCATCTCCCCCGGAGCCATCGCTACCCGGTGCGAAAGCACCCGGTAGCGGTGGCTCCATTGGTTAGGGGTGCCGGGCGGGTGATTCTGGACCAGAGCAAACACGCATCTGCGGGAGGTACGCGATGCTGAAGGATCTTCGGTACAAGGGAGCCATCATCACGGATACTGGTATCCCGGGTGAGCGCAAGGCGGACGGCATCCTCCCCGCCCACGGAAACGGGGCGCTGCAGGTGAGTCGCGATCGGTGGATCCTGTTCGCGTCGACTCTTGACCCGGCCGGGTGGGACGCGGTGCGCAGCATCGTCTACCAGCTGCGAAGGGACGCACCGGACGGCCCGGTGATCAGGGAAGGCGTGGTCTGCCGATACATCAGCGGGTGGAATCCCCTGGACCTGCCTGTCCGACTCCGGAAGGTCCACGGAATGCCGATGGCCTTCGGTGTTCCAAAGGGGGCGCTGTTGAACGGGAAGCCGATGCCCAACCAGAATGCATTTGCCGTTAAGTGGTACCGGCGTGTTCTGCTCGAGCACGATGGCAGGCTCTATCAGTCCAACCCGCCTTCGCATAGGGAAGTATGGCCCGAGGGTCAGGAGATCAACCGGAAGCTGTTGCGGGTGGAGTGGATGCAGTTCCGGCTGAACGAGGCCGAGGACGACATAGAGATCGTACTGCCGCCGCAGCAGCTCCGACAGAAGGGCTACGAGGAAGGTGATGCATTCTGCAGCCTTGAAGGGGCGGACTTCATGAACCACGCGATGACGCCACCTGTGGCCTCGGACCCCTCGTGCACGATGTGGGTGGAGTGCGACACTTTTGCCTCAGACCCCGGGCATCCCAACGCCACACACGGACAGGTCGCACCCGTGCAGTATTCCTGGAACGCAGAGGCGAGGCTCTACGAATGGTCGCGTACGGGGCCGTTGACGGGCATCCGGGGCCGCGTGATCGGCGAGACGAGCATCAGCCGGTTCGGGGAGACCTGGGTGGTGGCGGCGCGGACTTTCGACGGGAAGGGGGAGACGGTCTGGTTCCGAACCGGGGATCCCTTCCAGGGCCTTGGGGAACCTGTGATCCGGCCCGGCAGCGTGTGTCCGAGACACAGCTTCCGCTGCGCGGACGGCGCCCTGCGGCTCTTCATCAACGATGGAGGCCGATCCCCTCACAGGGACCGACGGAATCCCCTCTATGTCTTCGAGGTGGACCCCATCACACTCGAGTATTCGGAGCCGAGGACTGTTGTGGACCTGCGGGCGGAGGGACTGCCGTTCGACACCCCATTCGCGGACATGTGCAAGCTGTGCCCCAACCAGGGCAACCGTCAGCTGCTGTTCTTTCGGACGATCGATCGGCAGCACACGGCGGACCTCCAGCCGGGTGAGGATCCGCTGGGCAACGAGGCCCTCCGTGCGGCGGGAATTCATCACGCGGAGCTTGTCTACGACGGGGAGGCACCGGACCCGTGGTCTTTCGAGGAGGTCGTGTCATGATCTGGGAGGAACACACCTATCTGATGGTGGACGCCGAGCTCGTCGCGCGACAACGCAACACCTCCCTGGTGAGGGAAGAGGCCTACAAGCATGCGGGCAACCCCATCGTTGCGCTGGAATCCAGGGCATTGACCCTGGGTGGGCGAGCGAAGAGCCTGGTGACCGAGCTGGTGATCAACGACGGCGGCACCTACCGCATGTGGTACCAGATGCGGGGTGCGAAGCCCGGCCTGAAGGCGGGACCGGAAACCAACAAGGAGGCATTCATCGGGTATGCGGAGAGCCAGGACGGGATCGCATTCAAACCGGTTCGCCTCAAGCAGGTGTCATTCAACGGATCGAGGAATAACCACATCGTGGATTTCCCCACCGGGGACCATCCGAAGGTCCGCATCAGCGACCTGTTCCACGACCCCATCGACAACGAGTTCCCTTTCAAGTGTGTGTACTACCTCCCGGCCAAGGGATCGGAGCTCGAGCCG
>JASLMQ010000955.1 GCA_030746455.1 Candidatus Latescibacterota bacterium | reverse complement strand
CACCGTCGGCGGTACTCCCGACGCGAACTGCGGGAGAAGTGCGAAGCTGCGGGCCTCGAGGTGGACCGCCTGCTCTCCTTCAACCGAGCGGGGCTGATTCCGTGGTTCGTCAATGGCAAGCTCCTGAGACGGAAGCGCGTGAACAAGCTGCAGCTCAAGCTCTTCGACAGCCTGGTCTGGCTTTGGCGGCTACTCGACAGGGCGCTGCCGATCCCCGGGCTTTCCATAATCGCCATTGCCAGGAAACCGGGGAATCCGTAAATTGTCTGCCGGCGGCGCCGGATCGGGGAGCTGGGAGAGAATCGGCAGACAGGGAAAGGGTGATTCGGCCGAGAGGCAGGCCCATCAGAGAAACGTATGGACGAGAACACGACCAATCAGACGGACCATCAGACCGGAGCAGCCGACGCCGTCGAGATCTCCATCGTCATCCCCTTGCTGAACGAGGAGGAGAGCCTTCGCCCGCTGGCCGAAGGCATCCGGAACAGCATGCGTGAGTTTGGCCGCAGCTACGAAATCATCTTCGTGGATGACGGCAGCACCGACGGCTCCCCGGCGGTTCTCGAAGAGCTCCACGGCTCTCAGCCCGAGGTGAAGGTGATCCAGTTCCGGCGCAATTTCGGCAAGGCCGCGGGCTACTCCGCCGGGTTTGCTCAGGCAAGCGGGAGGATCGTCATCACCATGGACGCCGACCTCCAGGACGATCCAGCCGAGATTCCCGGCCTGGTGGCCAAGCTGGACAGCGGCTACGACCTGGTATCCGGATGGAAGAAGGAGCGGAATGACCCCTTGGGTAAAACGATCCCCTCCAAGTTCTTCAACTGGGTAACCGGCCGGGTCTCCGGGATCTCGATACACGATTTCAACTGCGGCCTGAAGGCCTATCGACGCGAGGTCACGTCGGATATTCGGATCTACGGTGAGCTCCATCGATACATCCCCGTGCTTGCCCATCTGGAGGGCTACCGGATCGGTGAGATACCGGTCCAGCACCACGCCCGTCGGTTCGGCGTCACGAAGTACGGTTGGGGCCGCCTGCTGAAGGGCTTCCTCGACCTGCTCACCGTGATGTTCCTGGGGAGGTTTATGAGCCGGCCGCTCCACCTCTTCGGGACCGTCGGCGTCCTCCTGGGCGTCCTCGGAATGGCCGCCAATGGCTACATCGCCTCCCTCTGGCTGCGGACCCGAACCATTCAGAATCGCTATCCCCTCCTCTTTCTCGGCGTCCTGCTGACCGTCCTGGGTGTGCAGGTCATCTGCACCGGGCTGCTTGCCGACATGATCGCTCGTGACCAGCAGACCCACGAGAAGTACAACATCCGCAGGATCCTCGACTGAGTCGTCATCACATCGCCTGACCTTCACAGGAGTGCGGAATGGAACGCGTGCCTCTGGTCGACCTGGGCGCACAGCACCGGTCGATCCAGTCCGAAATCGATGCCGCCATCCAGGACGTGATCCGCGACACCGCCTTCATCGGAGGCCCCCACGTCCAGGCCTTTGAGGAGGCCTTCGCCGATTTCTGCGGTCTGCCACACGGCGTGGGTGCAAGCTCGGGCACCACCGCGCTGCACCTGGTCTTCGCTGCGCTCGGTCTGGGTCCCGGCGATGAGGTCATTACGGTGCCGAATACCTTCATCGCCACCGTCGAGGCCATCACGCAGACCGGTGCGAAGCCCGTCTTCGTCGATGTCGATCCCGAATCGCTGAACATGAACCCCTCTCTGCTCGAGGCCGCCGTCACGCCCAGCACGCGGGCCATCGTGCCGGTTCATCTCTACGGCCAGATTGCGGCCATGGACCCCATTGTGGAGGTGGCCCGGGCGTACGACCTCTGGGTCGTCGAGGACGGGGCCCAGGCACACGGGGCGGAGTATAGAGGGAAGCGGGCAGGTCATTTCGGCGCGGCCGTCACCTTCAGCTTCTATCCGGGAAAGATCCTGGGCGCATACGGCGACGCCGGGATGGTCGTCACCTCGGATCCCGACCTGGCCCAGAAGATGAAGATGCTGGCCAACCATGGTCGGCTCGACAAGTACAGACACCGGATGCCCGCCTACAACTACCGTCTGGACGGGATTCAGGCCGCCATTCTGAATGCCAAGCTCAAACACCTGGAGGATTGGATCGAGCTTCGGAGGGAAAAGGCGAGGCTATACAACAGTCTGCTGGCGGAAGCCGGCGTACGCGTCCCGACCGAGGTCGAGAACAGCCGACACGTCTACACCTACTACGTCATACGTACAGACGCGCGCGACGCCGTGCAGGAAGCCCTGCAGGGCGTCGGTATCGACACGGTCATCCATTACCCCGTGCCGCTTCATCTTCAGCCGGCCTATGAGGATCTTGGATACGGGAAAGGAGACTTCCCGGTCGCTGAGGAAAATGCGGAAAGGATACTTTCGTTGCCGCTCTACCCCGAGCTCCCTGACGAACAGGTCCGTCGGATCGCGGAGGGCGTAGGAAAGCCCTAGGGCTTCCGGAGTGCAGGCAAGATAGATCGGTGGATCGGCGGGCGGACCCGCCTTAGGCCGTCACGGCCTCTTCGCTGGCCGCGTGGACCGACTCGCTGGCCTCGGACATGCGACGTACGAGACGCCTGAGTTTCTCAGACCGATCGTCGTCACCCAGGATCGCGTAGTATAGGGCCAGGTAGGCCAGGCGATTGCGTCTGTCGACTTCGGTTGTGGAACCCATGGTGGGCCTCCTTGGTCTAACACCTACCGCGGGGAAGTGCGGCTGAGTTGCCATGATTCTCTGCAATAATCGTGCCGCTGTTGGGCCAAGCTTCATCTTTTTCCTAGTTGTCTGTTTTTCAGCATATTGCGAATCCGGACCGGGCAACGCTCGGAGGGCCGCTCTGCCGCAAATGCGACACTTCTTTCAGAAGAGTGCGTTTCTGGGTCGCGAATTGGCAAAATCTGCCCATATGGCATAGCACCAGGCCGAGGTATCCGGTACGAAGCTGTCGGTCCGCCGAGAGGACAAGCGGAATACCCAATGAGACTCAGTCCAGCCACCCTTCTGGTCCTGGTCATGTTCGGGTCCTTCGCGGTCATCCTCGCCACGATGGTTCTCGTCTTCGCCCCCGAGCCCAGCCGTCGGCCGCGTCGGTCGGGCAAGGCGGCCCCGACCCCCGCGGCCCGGCAGAGGGTCGCAGCAACACCCGGCGATTCGTCCCCAGCGCCAGAGGAGCCCCCCGGTCTTGCGGCAGCGGCCGATGTCCCCTCGCCCAGGGAAGTGCCGGCGTCGCCTACTCCGGCCAAGATCGAGAAGCCGGGTCGACCCGCCGGCGGTGAAGCCGAACGCCAGCTCCACAGGAAGCTCAAGCAAGAGCGCAAGGAGATGGCGCTCCTCCGAGACGAGATGAAGCGACGTCTCAAGGAGCAGCTCGCCAACCGACAGAACAAGCTCGGCCGGCTCGCCGCGCAGTGTGAGAAGCTGGAGCCCGGCGAAGCGGCCCAGGTCCTTCTGAGCCTGGACGACGCAGAACTCGCGGAAGTGCTGCGCCGTATCGAGCGCGACACCGCACTAAAAATCGCCGCGCTGCTCGAGAGACTGGGACGCAAGAGCACGGGCGCAATCCAGTAGCCAACGCCCCGACCGCAGGAGGCAAGAACCCCATGCTGGACCTGAACCTGATCCGAGAGGACCCTGAAGCCGCGAGGCAGGCGCTCCTCAAGCGGATGGATCACGTGGACTTCACCGACCTTCTCGGCTGGGACCGCAGAAGGCGGGAACTCATCACTGAGACGGGCGGATTGCGCGAAAAACGCAACAAGGTCTCGGCCTCGATTCCCGCGCTGAAGAAGGAAGGACGCGATACCTCCGAGCTTCAGAAGGAAATGAAGGAGGTTTCCGCCACCATCAAGGCGATCGAGGCCGAGCTCTCAGAGGTCGAGGGCAGCCTCAAGGCCTTCCTGGAGGAGCTTCCCAACATACCGGCGCAAGACGTACCCCCGGGTGGCAAGGAGAACAACGAGGTCGTTCGGGTTTGGGGCCAGAAGCCGGAGATGGAGGACTGGGCGAAGGACCACGTTGAGCTCGTTACCTCGCTGGGACTGGTCGATTACGAGCGGGGCGTGAAGATGGGCGGTAACGGGTTCTGGCTCTATAGGGGCAACGGGGCTCGTATCGAATGGGCGCTTCTCAACTACTTTATCGATCGACACACGGAGGACGGCTACGAGTTCGTCCTGCCGCCCCACATCCTCACCCACGAGTGCGGGTATACGGCCGGGCAGTTCCCGAAGTTCGCCGACGACGTCTTCCACCTCGAGTCGGAGGAAGGCAGAGCGTCGCAGTTCCTGCTGCCCACCTCGGAGACGGCTCTGATCAACTTCCACAGAGACGAAATCATCCCCGAGGAGGATCTGCCCAGGAAATACTGCGCCTACACCCCCTGCTACCGCAAAGAGGCCGGAAGCTACCGGGCGCAGGAGCGAGGCATGATCCGCGGCCACCAGTTCAACAAGGTCGAGATCTTCCAGTTTACGGCACCCGAGGACTCCGAGGCGGCCCTGGAGGAGCTCATCGCCAAGGCCGAGCGCCTGGTTCAAGACCTGGGCCTGCACCACCAGGTTTCGAAGCTCGCCGCCCGCGACGCCAGTGCCTCAATGGCCAAGACCTACGACATCGAGGTCTGG
>JASLMQ010000954.1 GCA_030746455.1 Candidatus Latescibacterota bacterium | reverse complement strand
GGTGGTAAGATGTTGACGTTCTTGTGTAGGGATAATGGGAGGGATGTGGGTATGGAATTCCTGACAGAGAAGACCCGGGACTCGATGCTGTTCCCCAGGCCGCTGGACGGGACGACGGTGCAGATCACACCACCTGGGCTTGCCTGGCTGCCCGCTGAAGATGCCGCGGACTACCGGGTGGAGATCCGGGAGGTCGGTGGCGCGCAGGTGTACGAGAAGACGGTGGGCGCCGATCCCGTTCACCTGCCCGATGTGGTGCTGGAGCCAGGTGACTACACCTGGGATGTGGTAGCAATGGATGCCGACGGGCGCGAGGCGGCCCGGCGCGGGGAGCAGCGCTTCTCCATCGCCTCGGGGGTTCCGGAGCTCCCCAGGCCCGACCCGGAGGAACTCCTGAAGAGGGTGCCCGAGGGCCACTCACGGTTGCTGTATCCGAAGGCAGAACTCCCCAAAGTCAGGGCGACGCTCGAGACGATGCGGAAGCGCTCCTGGCAGGCCTGCCTGCGTGCGGCCGATCGGGCTCTGGATACCGGTGTGCCCGAGTTTCCAGACTATCACTTTCGGGAGGATCCTCACGAGGCCCGCCTGGCGTACGGGAAATACTTCGGGTATTTCCGCAAGTTCGTGGATGGCAGCCTGATGCACCTGGCACTCGGCTTCCTGATGACCGAGGAAGCCAAGTATGCAGACGCGGCGAAACGCATCCTGCTGGAGATCGCGCGCTGGCCCACGGACGACGCGGACGTGACGTCCGTGAGCGCGAAGTGGGGAGACGAGCCGGGCCTGAGCTACTCGAAGTGCGCGCACTTCGCATATGACTGGCTGTACGAGGCGTTGAGCGACGACGAGAAGGCGCTGGTGCTCAAGATGTGCGAGGAACGGGCGTGGCAGACCTACCGGAGGCTCAAGGACCGCACGAACTACCTGACCTATCCGGGCAGCAGCCACGACGGCCGGCTGATCGCCTATCTGTCGGATATGGCGATCGTGATGGCGGGAGAGTCCGAGGGGGCCTCGACCTGGCTGGAGTACTCTCTGAAGGCGTTGACGACGATCTACCCCCACTGGGCCGGTCACGAGGGTGGTTGGGCCGAGGGAACGCCGTATGGATTGTGGTACAACGGGTTCTACATCCCGGCATTCGAGGGATTGCGGCAGACCACGGGTTTCGACCTCTGGCAGCGGCCGTTCTTCAGGAATGTGCGGTACTTCTTCTTCTACTGCACGGCGGTGCGGGGCGAGATTCGGCCGTTCGGAGACAGCACGGAGACGGGCGGCCCAGGTGTGAAAGGCGGAAGCGGATACGCGAACCTGTTGTGGCACCACGCACATCGGTTCGACGATCCGCACATGGGATGGTGGGTGAACCAGATCCGGGGATGGAGCGGAGGTGGAGACCGCACGTCTCTGCTGTTCGAGGACCAGCCACCGTCCGCTCCGCCGACCGGTATGCCGCAGTCGCGCGTGTTCCGGGGTGTCGGGTGGGCAGGGCTGCACGGGGATCTGGCCGATCCGGACAACGACACGTGCATGATCTTCAAGAGCAGCCCCTATGGGAGCGTGTCGCACAGCCACGCGGATCAGAACGCGTTCGCGGTGATGAAGGGCGGAAGGGCTTTGGCGATCCCATCCGGCTACTATGGGCCCTCATACGGTGAGCGTCACCACGCGGAGTGGACGCGGGCCACGAAGGCGAACAACTGCGTGCTGGTGAACGGAGAGGGGCAGGAGATCCGGTCCGCGAAGGCGTGTGGCCGGATCGCGGCGTTCGAGGACGCGCCGGGGTCGACGTATCTGCTTGGGGATGCGGCGCCGGCGTACATGGGCAAGCTGGCCCGGTACGACCGCCACATCCTGTTCCTGCGGCCGGGCCTGTTCCTGGTTCTGGACGATCTGGAGGCGCCCGCGGCAGCCCGGTTCCAGTGGATGCTTCACGCGTTCGAGGAGATGGCGGTTGATGACGGACGCGTGGTGTCGCGGCGAGACGGGGCAGCCATGGACGTGCGGCTGGGTTGCCCGGCAGGCCTTTCGCTGAGCCAGACCGATGAGTTCGACGTGCCATACAACGCGAATATCCCGGAGGAGTTCCAGCAGGAGCAGCCGAACCACTGGCACGTCACGGCCGAGACCCGGGCCGACGCGAAGGCGACCCGAATCGCCGCCGCGATGGCTGTGACCGGGCCGGACGAGGAGATGGATGTGGAGCTGCTCGAGCATTCGGGATGGTTCGGCGCGCGGGCGACCGGGGTGTTTGGGCGCGCGGAGGGATGGGTGCAGCTGGAGGCCGGTGCGGGGGGGCCGGAGGGCTATGGCGAGGAGGTGTCCGACGGACGCGCGCTGGTGTGCGGGACCACGAAGGACGGGGAACGGATCCAGAAGGGATGAGGAATCTGAGGAAATACGGACAGGAACCCTTCAGCGTGGCCGTCATCCACGGAGGGCCTGGAGCAGCCGGCGAGATGGCTCCGGTGGCTCGTGAGCTCTCGGCCCGACGCGGTGTGCTGGAGCCCATCCAGACCGCGACGTCGCTAGACGCTCAGGTCGAGGAGCTGAGGGATGTTCTTGTGGAGAACGGTGAGACCCCACTTGACCTGATTGGATACTCGTGGGGCGCGTGGCTTGGCGCCATCCTCGCGGCTCGCGTTCCCCAGATCGTCCGGAAGCTGATCCTTGTGAGCAGCGGACCCTTTGAGGAAAGATACGTCCAGCAGCTAGGGGCTACCCGGAAGCGCCGGCTCAGCCCCGCGGAGAAGGATGAGTTCGACTCTGTCATCGATGCCCTGGGCCGCTTCCAGGCCGAAGACAGGGACCGATTGGTTTCCAGGCTGGGGACACTGGCCGCGAAGACGGACACCTATGATCCCACACCAGGCGAGTCTGAGCCGCTGGTCGACGTCGGCAGGCGAGGCGACATCTTCCGGAACGTATGGAGGGACGCATCGGAGCTGAGACGGAACCGAGGACTTCTCAAACTCGTCGGACAGGTCAGGTGCCCTGTGACGGCGATCCACGGCGACTATGACCCTCATCCCTCCGAGGGGGTACGGAAGCCGCTGGCAGAGGTCCTGCCGGAGTCCCGATTCGTTCTGCTGGACAACTGTGGGCACACGCCCTGGCGCGAGCTCCAGGCACGCGAAGCGTTCTACCGAATTCTCGAGGAAGAGCTACAATAAGGCCCTGACATGGATGATTGTGACTACACCGCGCCCTGGTTTCACGGATCGCCGGAAGAGCTGACGGAGCTACGGGAGGGGAGCTGGGTCACCCAGTTCGAGGAGCTGGCGAAGGCTTTTTCGCACCGGCCCTCTCTCATCTCTATGGGTGGTGATGGCAAGTCCGTCAAGCACAACGGAGAGCTGGCTGGGTTCCTGTACGTGGTCGATGAGACCGTGGGGCCGGACGACGTCATCTACCTTGCCGACACGGCCCAGACACACTGGCAGACGCAGCGCGGTCTCACCCTAAGATGTGTGGCGAACCTGCCGCTGGATGACCCTGCGGAGCTCAGCGAGGAAGAGATAGCCGAGCTCCGGAAGAGCATCCCTGAGGGCTCAACCGGGTTCGTCGGTGATCCGGACCCCTAGCGGCCCGGGTCACAGCCCCGTGGCCCAAATGCGTATACCACAAAGCTATGCGGAGGAGGCAGCTCCATGAAGATCATCCTGCCCGTCGTCCTGACCTTCCTGGTCGGGGCCGGCGCGATACCCTATGTGTATGGATTCAGGAAGGCCTTCTCGGAGAACCCGTTCATCTTCGCCGGGATCGCTAACTTCGCTCTGGGGGTTATACTGCTGGGCATCAGCTTCGCCTACGGCGGCATCGAGAGGCAGTACGCAGTGAGGAACGTTGTGCCCATTGGGCTGTGCGTTCTCGGCCTCGTGGTTGCCAATATCGCCAACTATTTCATCATCACCCGGTACGGGGCGAGCTACTGGTTGCTCTCTTCCCTCTTCATGATGCTGATACCTTCGTTCGTTGTGGGGTACCTGATCTTCAAGGAGACGTTCAACGTCTGGATCGTGCCCTGCGTGTTCTGTGCGCTCCTCACCGTGGCCTTTTTCGGGCTTGCGAAGCGATAGGGTGCTCGTTGCGTGCGTCGTGAGCCGCGCTCGAGTGGAGGGATGAGATGAGCCGTGAGACCTTGACCGATTCACAGGTCTATCGCGTGGGGATCATCGGATGCGGCCGGATGGCCAGTACGATCGACGAAGAAAAGCAGAATCAGCCGGGACGGTTCCCTCAGCCCGTTGCGCTCGCCCAGGCCTACCGGCAGGTGTCGCGGACCGAGGTGGTCGCCGCCGCGGACATCGATCACCAAAGGCTGCAGGCCTTCTCCGCGAGATGGGGCGTGGATCGGGTGTATGCCGACTACCGCGAGATGCTCGAGGTGGAAGACCTGGATATCGTGAGCGTGGCCACGCACGCAGACCTGCACTGCGAGCTGACCGTGGCGGCCGCGGAAGCGGGTGTACGCGGCGTGCTGTGCGAAAAGTCGATGGCCATCAGCCTGCCGGAGGCCGACCGGATGATTGCGGCCTGCAGCGAGGCCGGCGCCACGCTAGCGGTCCACTTCCACAACCGCTGGGACCCACTGTTCGTACGCGTGAGGGACCTCATCGCCGACGGGGCGATCGGATCGCTGATCAGCGCAAGCGGGAGCATGGGGCCGGAGCTGGTCCACGAGGCGGGCCACATGTTCGACCTGTTCCGGTTCATGGTGGGTGGCGAAGTGGCCTGGGTCGTTGGACAGCTGGACGATGAGCCGGCGGCGCATCTGGACCCCGGCGGAAGTGGGTATCTGATGTTCCGGAATGGGGTGCATGCCTTTTTGAATGCGACGAAGGGATGTCCGGTCGGTTTCGAGTTCGACTTCGTGGGCACCAAGGGCAGGATCCGGATCGGCTACTTCGTTGATGAGCTGTGGACGGTCGAGGAGGGGTTGCACGAGGGGCGGGCGCTGGTCGGGCGGAAGATCCCTCAACACGTCGAGGCGAGGAGCGGGACGGTGAAGGCGATCGAGGAGCTGGCCGCGTGCGTCGCGGGGGAGAAGGAGATCTCCTGCACCGGGGAGGACGGTCGGGCCGCTCTGGAGGTGGCCCTGGCTATCCATCGCTCGCATCGGGAAGGTGGTGCGAGGATCGATCTGCCGCTGGTGGACGAGACCACGGTTGTGGGCAACCCGAAGTACGGCGGGTCCTGACCTGACCCGAGAACACCTCGGAACTACGAAATACGCGAAAGGCGCGAACACTACGACAGACGGGATGCGGGAAGGTCCAGGACGGGAGCTCCCCAGGATGCAGGTCGACTTCGAATCAGATGCGGTAGCGTCGGATGGCATCTCCCTTTCCAATGAGCGTCTCACGCTGGATGCGGGCGCTTCTGAGGGAACGCTGCTCTGCAGAACGTTACCCACCACCGACATTCCCGGCGGCATCAGCTGGCGCGAGCGCTGGACCGCCCCACAACGTTGGCGCAAGCACCCGGACAACCCGATCTATGGTCCAGACAGGTCGGGCGACTGGGACGACTGGACCAACGGTGTCTCGATCGTTCCCCATCCCGACGGCGAGCACTACCGCATGTTCTACTGCGGCCGCGAGGGCTCGGGGATCGGCGTCGCCGAGGCGCGCATCGATGCTCCGTGCGACTGGAACGAGTTGCTGGGCTGCCCCGTCTTCATCCCTCGGAAGGATAACTGGGAAGGGAACCGGATCAACCAGCCCAGGGTCGTGGTGGTGTCCGATGCCCACTGGCGGATGCACTATACGGGCTGGGGTTTCGAAGGCCCCGGCACCCACTGGGCCATGGGGATCGCCGAGTCCTTCGATGCCGGTCTCACATGGGAGCGCCGGAGCGAAGATCCCTTCCTGGACCGGGGGGACACCGACAGCCCTGACGGCGGCGGCGCCTGTGTACCTATGGTCCTCAAGGTAGGAGAGCGGTGGATGATGTGGTACACCGCCGGTATCGTGAATCCCAATGCCCACCCTCAGATCCATCTTTGCCTGGCGTATTCCGACGATGGACTGCACTGGGATAAGTATGAGGGCAATCCGGTGCTCGGTGACGACTTCAGCGACGACCCGCCCCGGAGTGTGACCTCGCGGTGCTATGTTCGGCACGACAGTGATGTGTTCCGCATGTGGTATTCATATGGCTGTCCGAAGTATGAGATCTGGTACGCCGAAAGCATCGATGGCATCCACTGGGAGAGATCGCCCCTGAATCCGGTTCTCGCCGCCTCACGGGGGCCGGCCTGGGATGATGAGATAGTCGAGTACCCGGAGGTCCAGATCGTGGATGGGGTGTACCGCCTCTGGTTCTGCGGGAACGGATACGGAAGCGTGGGCTATGCGGAGGGGATTCTCGAGAGCGGGGCGGAACTGGAACGCCGGAACGGGGACAATCCCGATCCCGATGATCTCTGGTCCGACTGGCAAACCGTCAGGCAGGACGAGGCCCTTCCCGCCTCGGCCTACTGCCAGTTCCGCATTCGCCTGTGGTCAAGCAACGAGGCCGTGAGGCCGGCCATCAGTGATCTGAGGCTAGGACTGTGAGACTCTTTTCCGAGAGATCCGGATTCGCAGCCGGTGCAATCATCGTGGCGTCGACGGTGCTATATGCCGGTATCCTATTCCATGCAATGCGCGAGTCACTGGCCGTCGGCACACAGGTCGGCGGGCAGGCTGTACTGATGGTTCTGGCAATTGCGCTGCGCAGTTCGGCCGCGGCGCACATCACGATCCTGGCGTTTGTGACGGCTGTATGGTTGTGGAGCGGAGCCTGGCCCGCATCCTGGCCGTTTGCCCTTCTGGTCCCACTTCTGGTGTACGGCGTGGTCGCGGGAGCGGTTCTGCCATTGCGGGGCACGATCACGTGGCTGCGGCGTGGGAGATGGGATCGCTCCATACTCGCTCTCACCCTCCTCACGGTCGTCCTTTCTGCTCTCGGATTGTGGATCTGGTCCATCAACGCCGAGCCTGATCTCAGCCGATTTGGGCGAGCGCTTCCGACCACCAGCGTTGTCTACCTGGTCCCGATTGGGCTCGGGTTTGCCGTGCTGAACGCGGCTGTGGAGGAGTCGATCTTCAGGGGCATCGTCCTCCAGGCTCTCGACTCGGCCTTTGGACGTGGCTGGCTCTCCCTGGCCATCCACGCGATGGCATTCGGTCTGGTACATTTCAGAGGCGTGCCGGACGGCTGGATCGGCGTCGCCATGGCGGCGGCCTATGGACTGATGCTGGGCATGGTCAGGCGACGAAGTGGCGGTCTGCTTGCACCCATCGTCGCCCACATCTGCGCGGACCTCGTGATCTTTGGCATCCTGGTGGTCTGGATCGGGCAAGGCGTAGCCTGATGGGAAGATGACGCTCAGGGGACCCGCGAAACGATGAAGACGTATGTTCGTGAAGACGGTGTGAACATCCGCTACGTCGACAAGAGCGATGGCGTGGCGGTGTTCCTCGCGCACGGCCAGAACGGGAACCACACGTCCTACGATCCGCAGATCCCAGCGCTGGTCGGTGCCGGGTACCGCGCTATCGCACTCGACCGGATCGGCCGTGGCGAGAGCGAAACGGGCGCCACACGCTTCACATCGACGACGGAGGCGAGAGACTACTGGCGGCTCCTGGACTCCGTCGGTGTGGAGCGTGCGGTGCTGGTGGGTCACAGCTCGGGGGCTGGCCTCGTCAAGACGATGCATCTCATGCAACCCGAACGGGCCATCGCGCTGGTGAGTTTGGACAGCGCGACCTTCGGCAAGGTCAGCGACCGGCCCCCGGTCACCCTCGAGCCGGATGCGCCCCTGGACAGCGGGCTGTCTCCCCGGTTCGACGAGGAGACGGTGGCTCTGTATCACAGGAACAAGGTCTCCCTACAGAAGGTGACGCGGCTGTGGGACTACCCCTCGGACACCAACACACGGAGGCTGGTCGAGCGGGTGGGCCCGAAGGCGGCGAACGAAGAGAGGTGGTCCAAGCTCCCGATCGATCCCGATGCACCAGAGCTCTCGGAGCCGGACTCGGACAAGTGGTGCGAAGTTCCGCTCCTCGTCATCACGGCGGGGCGAGGGAGGGTGGGGCCGGACGATCCCGAGGTGGCCCGGATGCGGGCGCGCGTTCCAGCGGAGGATGCGACCGTCCTCGTGGTGAAGAACAGCGGGCACTGGATCCACTGGGAGGCCGAGGAGGCCGTCAACCGCGAGCTGCTTGCATTCCTGGATCGTGTGAAGCCGGAGTAGCCAGGGCGCGTGAAGACAGATAGACCACGAAGACCACGAAGATCACGAAGGGTGAGGCAGGAGGGATCAGCGATGCAGGTTGGGGGAGGGACCGAGGCGCAGTCGGTCACAATGGGAAGCGGGGGACCGGCGCCAAGAGCTGCCGGATGGACCTTGACGCGGCGTGATTTCCTGAGAGCTTCGGGATCCGCCATTCCCGGCCTCGCGCTCGGAATCTCGCTCGCGCATGCGGATGAGGTCGGCAGCGGGACGAGGCTGCGTTTCGGTATTGTGGCTGATGCGCACTACGCCGATTGTGACGCCAGGGGCGTGCGCCACTACAGAGAGTCAACAGCCAAGATGGCCGAGTGCGTCGCCCTGATGAACGACGAGAAGGTCGACTTCGTCGTCGAACTCGGTGACTTCAAGGACCAGGATGTGCCTGCGGTTGAGCGTAAGACCCTGGAATACCTCGAGACCATCGAGGGGGTCCTTGCGGAGTTCAGCGGACCTCGATACCATGTCCTGGGCAACCACGACCTGGACAGCATATCCAAGCAGCAGTTTCTGTCTCGAGTCGAGAACACAGGGATTCAGGAGGAGGCCGGCTTCTACTCGTTCGATTCCGGGGGACTGCATTTCGTCGTGCTCGACGCGAACTACCGCAGCGACG
>JASLMQ010000953.1 GCA_030746455.1 Candidatus Latescibacterota bacterium | reverse complement strand
ACACGAAAGAAGGGCATATCCAGGTGGAGGTAGGCCCGGGTGTTGGCTCACAAAGGGAGGCATGAAGGATCCAGGCCTGGGCCCGAGGCGGAACCTGGGTACCCAGGCGCTTCGCGCCACTCGCACCCCCCGATTTCGTCGGATCGAGGCTAGCCCGACGAAGGAGGGGTTGGTAGTCGTAGCGCTGGGGTTCAGCCCCGCCTTACGGTTCGGGTGCCTATTCGGGATTAAGAGGGCAGAACGAGGAGGAGAAGAGGGGAGAGAAGCATTGGGGAATTGAAAATTGAAACATGAATAATGTCCACGAACGTCGGTGGTGAAGACCGTGCCGTGGGGGCAGGAACGGGCGTGAAGGCAGAAGACCAGGCCCACAGTGCAAATCGCATTGTGGGCCTGAATCATGCCACTCGTGCGCGCTTGTAGAGTCGACCGGCTCTACACCTGCTCCAGGAGCTCGCGCGCGTGCTGAAGCGTGACCTCGGAGATGCTCTCGCCGCCCATCAGCTTGGCCAGCTCCTCGGCGCGCGCTTCTCCCTCCAGGTGCTGGACCCGGGTGACGGTGCGCCTCTTCTCCGTTGCCTTGCGAACAGAGAAGTGCCTTTGCGCCATCTTGGCGATCTGAGGCAGGTGGGTGATGGAGACGGTCTGATAGGTCTGCGAGAGGTCTTTCAGCTTCCTACCGACGACTTCGGCGATACGTCCGGAGATCCCGATGTCTATTTCATCGAAAATCAAGACCTGCACGGAGGCCGTGCGAGCGAGGACCGACTTCATGGCGAGCATAATTCGGGAGATCTCGCCGCCCGATGCGACTCTGACCAGCGGGCGGATGGCCTCGCCCGGGTTGGTGGAAATGTGGAACTCTGCCAACTCGATCCCATGCTCACTCGCCTGGTACCGACGTCCCTGCCAGGTGACCGGTCCGTCGGCGCCCTCGGTGCGGTTCAGCCGAACCTCGAATCGCACCCCCGGCATGCCTAGGCCGGACAGGGCCTCCTGGATTCCAGCCGCAAGACGGCAGGCCGCCTCCTCTCTGGCCTCGGACAGCCGGCCGCACAGGTCCGATACGTCCTTACGGGCGGCCTCGAGGTCGGTCGAGATATCGTTCAGTGAGGCTTCGACTTCGTTGGAGCGCGCCAACTCCGCTGACGCCTTCTCGCAGTAGGCCAGGACCTCTTCCAAGCTGGCGCCGTACTTCTTCTTCAGACGGCCCAGGAGCTCCAGCCGTTCGGTAACCTCCTCCAGCCGATCGGGGCTGTACTCCACGCGCTGGGCATAGTCGCCGAAAAACCGGGCAAGCTCCTCAACGGCGTAGCGCAAGCCATCGAGCTCTCCCGCTCGCGAGGCTAAGGAGGCATCCATCCCTGCGGCCTCTTCCAGAAGCCGGGCGGCCGAGGCAAGCCTGTCCTGAACGGAATCCTCGCCCTGGTAGAGCAGGTTCTCGAGCTCCACGGTGGATTCGATGAGCCGCTCGGCGTGTGTGAGCACGGACTGCTCGTGGGCCAACTGCTCGTCTTCTTCCGCCTCAGGTGACGCGGCGTTGATCTCCTCGACCTGGAAGCCAAGAAGCTCCCTCCGGTCGCGGAGCCGCTCTCGCTCCGCCTCCGCCTCCGCCAGACGCTTCTGGAGTGAGGCCATCCGCCTGAAGGCCTCAGTCGCTTCCTCCCTGAGGTCCCCGAGCTCCCCGAAACCGTCGAGGAAATCGATGTGGCGACCCACGTCCAGGAGCGACTGGTGCTCGTGCTGACCGTGGAGGTCGACGAGCGCCTTGCCCAGAGTCTGGAGCGATCGGGCGGGAATGGCTGTTCCGTTGGCGTAGGATCGGCTGCGTCCCTCGGAGAGGACCTCGCGGCGTATGATGAGCTCTCCGTCATCGACGTCGATTTTCATGTCCGAAAGGTGCACCAGACAGGGGTGTGCCTCGTCCAGCTCGAAGACGGCCTCGACGGTGCACCGCTTCTCGCCGGTACGGATGACGTCGGGGCTGGCCCGCATACCCAGGACGAGTCCCAGCGCACCGATCAGGATCGACTTCCCCGCCCCGGTCTCCCCGGTGATGATGTTGAGTCCCGGACCGAGCTCGGCCTCCACGTCATCGATGAGCGCGTAGTTGATCACGTGCAATCGGGAGAGCACGGCTGTCACTCCTCAGGAAGGCGCCGGTCCAGGCTCCAGTCCAGCTTTCGCCGCAGAAGGCTGTAGAAAGACAGGCCCTGAAGGTTGATCAGACGAACGGGTTCCGGAAGCGAACGCACGACGACGCGCTCGCGCCCTTTGAGGGGGCCCACGGTGTGACCGTCGGTGGTGAGCATGATGTCGGTGTGTTCGGCGATCACCTCAACTTCAATCGACTGATCCGCCGGGATGACCAGCGGCCGCAGGGTGAGGGAGTGGGGGCAGATGGGCGTGAGCACCATCGCCTCGAGGTCCGGGTGGAGCACGGGCCCGCCCGCGGAAAGGCTGTAGCTCGTGGAGCCGGTGGGCGTGGACACGATGACGCCGTTCCCAAGGAAGGAGCTGACGTGGGCCTCTTCGACCGAGGTCTTCACCTGCACCATCTTCGCGGTGACGCCCTTCTCGATCACGACCTCGTTGAGAGCGAACGCGGAGGACCCTCCCATCTTCGCCTCGAGGGCCATTCGATCCTCCACCTCGTAGCCGCCGCTCTTGAGGCGCTCCAGGCCCTCCACAAGCTCATCGGGCGTTGCGCCAGCGAGGAAGCCCAGGCGTCCCATGTTCACGCCCAATATGGGTACTCCCGTAGACTTACCCAGGGCGGCGGCACGGAGGATCGTACCGTCGCCACCCAAAGCGACGACAACATCGGAGCGTTCGAACAGATCGGAGGCCGGACAGACCGTACCCGAGCAGACCGTCTCGAGACCCTCGGCCAGATTGACCTTGATACCTGCGGCCTCGGCCAGTCCAATGAAGTGGTCGATGGCCCGGCCGACGTCGGGAGCCTGCGGGTTGGCGACGATCCCGATCTTCTTCATGCTGCCCCTCTCATGGCCCTGTACGGCGAACGCGTGTACCACGAAGAACACGAAGCGCACGAAGAAACGCGCGCGAGATTCCTAGTTCCGAGTCCCACAGCATCGCTAAACGGGCAACAGGGGGCGCGCACCGCCTCAGCCCCCTGCCCAGGTCATGATAGTCACAAAACCGCTGGACGACAAGATATCGATCAGCCCTCCTCGGATCCGCCCGGCGTGTCCAGATCGGTCAGCTGCAGGCTCCCGCCGCTCTCGGAGACGAGCACTTCTACACGCTGCTTCGCCTCTTCCAGCCGGTTTCGACAGACGTTCGAAGCCTTCAGCCCTTCCTCGAAGAGCTTGAGCGCCTCGTCGAGGGGCAGGTCGCCCTGCTCCAGGCGGTCAACGGCGACCTCGAGCTGCTTGAGGGCCTGCTCGAAGGTCAGCTCCTTCTCCTGATCCTGAGATGGCATTTCGGTGGCCTCCCCTTCTGCTCAGGTCTCCGTACGCGTTTCGTCAACCGTGCAGACGGCCTCGCCCCGGGCAAGGCGAAGACGCAATCGATCCCCGACGTCCAGAGACCCGGCGTCCTGTACGATGGTGTCGTCGTCGACCCTCTGGGCCAGGCTGTAGCCCCGGGTCAGGACGGAGAGCGGACTCAAGGCACCCAGTTGAGCTGTCAGTCTCCGGTAGTTCTCGGCCCGGCCCGCATAGGTGCTCCGGATGCCGTTCTGGAGGTCCTTATGGAGTTCATCGACGCGCTGCATGTGCTGGAGCACCCAGTCGTCGATCCGCCTGAGGCCGTAGCTCTCCCGGTAGGTCTCCAGGAGTTCCGCGTCTTCCTGGAGGAGCCTGGTCACGGAGTCGTAGGCCTTCCGACACAGGTCGTGAACCCTATCCAGCAGCTCGGCCCGGTCCCGAACGGCCAACTCGGCGGCAGCCGACGGGGTGGGCGCGCGACAGTCAGAGGCGAGGTCGGCCAGCGAGAAGTCGATCTCGTGTCCCACGGCCGAGATCACGGGGATCGCAGATCCCGCGATGGCCCTGACGACCTCCTCCGTGTCGAAGGCGGCGAGGTCCTCCGCGGAGCCGCCCCCCCGGCCCACGATGAGGATATCGGGATCGCCGAGCGCGTTGAGGTCGGCAATGCCCCGAACGATGTCATCGGGCGCCCCGTCGCCTTGAACCAGGACGGGACGAAGGATGACGCGGACAGCGGGGAACCGACGTTTCAGTACGTTGAGGATGTCACGGATGGCGGCGCCGCGCCGTGAGGTGACCACGCCGATGGCGCCGGGGTAGGGGGGAAGGGGACGCTTGCGGTCCGGGTCGAACAGACCCTCTTCGTGCAGCTTCTTCTTCAACGCCTCAAGGGCAAGCTGCTGCTGGCCGACGCCCGCCTGGAAGAGCTGGCTGACGCTCAGCTGGTACTGTCCGCCCCTTTCGTAGACCGCCACCTTCCCGTAGGCGAGCACCTGCATGCCGGCTTCGGGCGTGAAGTCGGAGATCTTCTGTGACCGCCACATCACGCACCGGAGCTGGCAGGATTCGTCCTTCAGCGTGAAGTAGCGATGGCCGGAGGCGGCAACGGTGTAATCGCCCAGCTCTCCGGTGATCCAAAGGGGAGGGAAGGAGGTCTCGAGCGTTTGCTTGATGGCCTGGGTGATTTCCGTGACGGTGCAAGGTCGCTCGGCCACCCTCAGGACTCCTCCAGGTCGATGCGCAGCCGCTCGATCTGGCGCGCCTTGCCGGTTTCTTCGTCGACATCGATCAGCACGCCACAGAGCTTGACGTCCCCGGACGCGGGCTCGTACCGAGCGGGCAACCGATCCAGAAACTGCTGGACGATGATCTCCTTCTGGGTTCCGATCACCGAGTCGTGGGGGCCTGTCATTCCTACATCTGTGATGTAGGCGCTGCCTCCGGGAAGCACGCGTTCGTCGGCCGTCTGGACATGGGTGTGCGTACCGATGACGGCGCTGACCTGCCCATCGGCGAACCAGCCGAAGGCGATCTTCTCGGAGGTGGCCTCGGCGTGGAAGTC
>JASLMQ010000952.1 GCA_030746455.1 Candidatus Latescibacterota bacterium | reverse complement strand
GTGCGTCTGCAGAACGGCGACGTCATCCACATCCCACCCTCCGGACACTCGATCAGACTGGAGGGGCGGGTTCACCGGCCCGCCATCTATGAGCTGAAGGCCGATGAAGGTCTCAAGCGACTGCTGGAGATTGCGGGCGGGTTGGAACCGGACGCCTATGCCGAACGCATCCAGATCGAACGAATCGTGGAGAACCGCGAACGGCAGATCGTCGACATCGACCTGGCTGAACTCCACACGGCGGATCAGGATTACTCGCTGTGCGATGGGGATGTGGTCTCGGTTTTCGCCATTCCCGAAACGTACGGTAACGCGGTGACGGTCGAGGGCTTTGTAGGCCGTCCCGGTCGATATCAGTTGCTGCCCGGGATGACCGTCAGCCAACTGGTAGACAGGTGCGATGGGATCCTGCCCGAGGCTTATATGGGGAGATCCGATCTGGTGCGGACGAATCCGGATTTGACAAGAGATCTGGTTTCGTTCCACTTGGGCAAGGCCCTGGCAGACAGCGTCAACCACAATCTTCTGCTTCAGCCCCGGGATAGCATCACGATCTACTCGATTCACACCTTTGGGGAAGAGCGGTTCGTCACCATCGACGGGCTCGTCCGCAAGCCGGGGCGCTACGAGCTTCTCGACGGCATGCGGCTCAAGGACCTCATCGCGATGGCCGGCGGCCTGAGGGACGTGGCCTACAAGCTCGAAGCGGAGGTCGCCCGCTCCGACCCCGAGGACGCCAGGGCGGACCAACCGATTCAGGTGCACAGGGCGGCCATCAGAGACGCCTATGAGGCCGATCCAGGTGAGATCAACGGCTTCCTCCTGAGGAACCGAGATGCTGTGTTCATCCGCGAGAATCCCGACTACGAGCCGCAGCAATACGTCACGCTTCAGGGAAGACTCCGCTTCCCCGGGGTCTATGCACTGAAATCCAGCTCCGAGCGCCTGACGGACATCCTCGAGCGGGCCGGGGGATTGGAGGATGATGCTTACCCCGAGGGGATCAGGTTTCGGAGAAGGGCCCTCGGCACGGTGGCGGTCGACCTGCGGGCCGCGCTGGAGGAACGAGGCAGCTCCGACGACCTCGTCCTGCTCGACGGGGATCAGATCGAGATCCCCCAGTGCCCTCACACGGTGGAAGTCGTAGGCGCAGTACGCAGGCCCACATGTGTAGTCTACCGCCCTGGCAAGGGGGTCGGCTACTATCTGGAACGGGCGGGCGGCCTGGTGGCGGGCACCAGCAGCGGCGACGTCTACATCGTGCGAGCGAACGGTGAGGCCCTGAAGTCACGCCGATTCCTTTTGTGGCGGAGGTGGCCCGCGGTGAACCCGGGAAGCCGGATAGTCGTGCCACCGGCCGACGACAGGGCGCGGGCGGAGAGCGAGGTGGTCCAGGCACGGGAGCCCAGACTGCCCTGATCGAAGGAATCGAGTCGCCCTCTTCGCCACGTTCTTTCCCGGACTCCGGCGCTCGTTTGCCGATGCGTCCGTCCCACATCGCGCGGGTTCCCTTGGGTCCGACCTGCCAGACACCCCACGGGAGCACGTAAGGCCTCCCTTGGCCGATGCTTTCAGTCCCTCCCACCGCGTGTTCCGCAACCCTTCCCTGTGTTGACAAAGCTGACGCTTTGGCGTACTGTAGACCATGAGTTGGGCTTCTCGCCCGCGTGAGGGATGGGAACCCTGAAAACCCCTTCACAGAGGTCCGGCCCGTGTCTCAGGCGACGATCGATCGGGTGGCGTGCTGGGTGTCGGAAGGCGTGCTCTCCGAGGAGGCGGGCAGGGCCCTGGCCCAATGGCTCTCCGAGCCCGACTACGCCGACTTCGTCCCCGAAATCGAAGCGCTGGTCCTCGGAGAGGATCTCGACGAACTCGAGGATGCCTTCCGAACCCAACTCGAGTTCGGCACGGGCGGCATTCGGGGTAAGATGGGTCCCGGCCCGAACCGGATCAACCCGCGCACCATTGGGGCCGCGGCCCAGGGCCTGGCGCGATACATCCAGAAATCCGGCGGCACCCGCCTGGCCGAAGGGGGCGTCGCCATCGCGTTTGATACACGTGCCAACTCCGAACGGTTCGCCCGAGAGACCGCCGCCATCCTTGCGGGCAATGGTGTCGTGTCCCACATCTTCCCTGGCTGCAGGTCCACGCCGGAGCTCTCCTTCGCCGTTCGCGAGCTGGGTGCAGCTGCCGGGGTCGTCATCAGCGCCAGCCACAATCCGCCGACCGACAACGGTTTCAAGGCCTACTGGACCGACGGCGGGCAGGTGGTTCCCCCCCACGACCGGAATGTGATTGCCGAGGTCCAGGCCGTCGATCGAATCGACCGGGCGGACTACGAGCAGGCGGCGTCCAAAGGCACGATTCGTGTGCTTGGTGCCGAAATCGACCGCGCCTATCACGAGAGGCTGGCCGGCATCTCGTTGTCCGACGAGCGGGATGTGTGCATCGTGTACACGCCCCTGCACGGCGTTGGCGCCACCTCCGTCGTGCCTGCACTGCAGGTCCTGGGGTTCGCCGACCTCCACCTGGTGGAAGAGCAGGCGATCCAGGATGGGGGCTTTCCCACCGTGGCAGGCGGCGTGGCGAATCCCGAGGACCCGGCCGCCCTCACACTCGCGGTGCGCAAAGCGGCCCAGGTGGACGCCGACATCGCTATGGCGAGCGACCCCGACGCCGACCGGCTGGGATGCGCACTCCCCCACCCCGAGTGCGGATGGGACGCCGCGCCCGAGGACCTGGTCCTCAACGGGAACCAGAT
>JASLMQ010000951.1 GCA_030746455.1 Candidatus Latescibacterota bacterium | reverse complement strand
AACCGTGGGTGTAACCTCATCGGCGATCTCACCGCCGGACTTGCCGGTGTTGTGTATTTCGTTGAACCCGGCATAGAACCACCAGGCGGAATGCCTCTCGGCGAAGGGACTGATAGACACCGTTCGCAGGCCCTGTCTGCGGAAGAGGGCCGGTAGCGTCTCCCTCGGGAGACAGTCCTTGAAACCGCGCTCGGTCCCCTCGAGCCGCATGTCGGCCGCCGTGCCGCCGTGGCCGACAATCCCCGTGTGTATGCCAAAGCGACCTGTGAAGCAGGCTGCCCTGCTTGGGAGGCACGGCGCGTCCGAGCAGTAGTAGTTGTCAAAACGGACGGCATCCGCCGCGATCCGGTCGATGTTCGGCGATGTGTTGCGGCGGTACCCGTAGCACCCCAGATGGTCGGGCCTGAGTGTGTCCAGATCCAGCATCAAGACTCGCATGCGATGCTCTCCTTGTTGGCGATCCACCAGGGGCGGACAGCGGTCACTCTTGAGAGCGCCAGCAGAAGACGACGCCCATCGTCTCGCCGCGGTTCTCTTCCAGCATCGTGTAGGCCTCCCTGGCCTCCTCGGGCGAGAAGCGATGGGAGACGAGGTCGCAGACGCGCATCTGCCCCCGCTGGAGGTAGAGGTAGTAGAGAGGAATCTGTTCGGCTGCGCACCAACCGGCATGCTGGGAGGGCAGGAGATCGTTCTGCGTCCCGACGATCCGGAGCTGCCGACGGATGACGTCGTGTGTCAGGCGTTGTCGAGAGGGGTGCGGTGCGTCTCCGATCAGCGCGACCGTGCCGAGGGACTTTGCGAGGCGCTGAGCCATGGAGAACACTTGGTCGTTTCCCGTTACGTCGTAGACCACGTCTGCCCGCTGGTCGTCCGTCAGCTCCTCGACGAATCCGACGGCATCTGCGGCGCTTCCGCAGTAGGATGAGGTCGCACCGTGTGCCAGGGCCAGGTCCAGCCTGTGCTGGATCGGGTCGATGGCCATCACCTCGCGCAGGCCAATCAGGCGCAGGTATTGAACGGTGAACTGGCCGAGCGGGCCCAGACCGATCACGGCAGCGGTTTCGCCCATGGCCTGCTCGGACCGGCGGACGCCCGTCTGGGTGACCACGGCCAACCAGGACCAGGCTGCATCTTCATCGGGCGTGGACTCGGGGAGTCGAGCGATCTTCGGGTGGTCGACGTCGACGATGGCGTACTGGCGGTGGGAGGAGACGTTGAAGATGCGATCCCCCTCCTGGTACCTCTCGACGTCTCGACCGACCTTGATGACCTGACCGACGTTGCTGTATCCGGGGGTATGGGGGTACTGCACCCCCCAAAACGAGTCGGGGTCGAAGTCACCCCGGTAGCACATCCCCTCGGTTCCCGTGCTGATGAGACTCACAGAGGTGCGGAGCAGGACCTGCCCCGGTCCGGGGTCTCCAACTGCCTCCTCGCGAAGCTCGACCGTCCTGGGCGCCGGGAACGTGATCGTCAGAGACTTCATCGCTGCGGCTTCCACTCCCCGAAGTAGGCGTAGGCCCCCTGACCCTCGTCAAAACTGTAGTGGATCTCCTGGAAGGACTCCCTCAGTTGCTCGACCTCGCGTTTCACGTCTTTGGGTGACCGTCTGCCCAAGACGACATCGCTGATGCGTTGGGCGACCTGTGCCATATCGACCTCGCCCATACCCAGTCTGGTGACCTCCGCGGTGCCGAGAATGAGACCGCTGACTTCGTCCGTACCGTCATCTCGAGGGATTGGGTGGGGGCTGGAGATGATGTTCGCCTCACTCAGCCGTTGGGTCGCTCCGGCGGCCCCACCGATTGAGGCACAGTCGACGATGACCTGGTGGGTCTCGGTGAAGCCCACTTCCTCACAGAGGACAGGCAATCCCCCGGCATGGAGCGATGCCGCCAGCGCCTTTGCGTTCGCCACGGTCTGCGCGGCGTAGGCCTCTCCAAATGTATCGATCTCCGTGAGAGCCATGGCCAGGCTCACGATCCTCTGGGGGTGGAAGTTCGAGAAACTGGTCCGGCGTGCGTGCACGATTCGTTCCTCGAGCTCGCTGTCGCCAAGCACGATGCCCCCCTGTGGCCCTGGGAAGGTCTTGTGTGTGGACGCGGTTAGGACACCTGCGCCGGCGGCCAACGGGTTCTGGAAGGCCCCCCCGGCGATCAGGCCCAGGACCATCGCCGCGTCGTAGACCAGAATGCCTCCGCACCGTCTGGTCGCTTCGACCAGCTCCGCGAGCGGGTATGGGAAGAGGAAGATGTTGGCTCCGACCATGACGATCCGGGGCCTGACTTCCTCGATCTGTGCCACCGTTGCGTCAAGGTCGATCCGCATCGTTTCCCCATCGAAGGGGATGGGGTGGTACTCGAGGCCTCGAGCACCTGCAAGACTCGACTCCTGGACCGTTCTGTGGCCGCCATGAGCGGCACGCAGGCCCATGATCCGATCTCCGGGCTGCGTGAGCGCCAGGAAGGAGATCCAATTGGCGACCATACCAGAGAGGACGCGCAGCTCGGCGAATCCGGCGCCGTAGACGCGGCAGAACGTGTCCTTGACCTTCTGCTCGATCTGCGTATAGCTCTCGTAGCAGGCGGTTGTCCACCTCGCTCCGGCGTAGCGATGGCCGTAGTCCGACGTTAGGGCCAGACGTACCGATGGGCTGGTGATGTTTTCGCCGGCCTCGAGGGGCAGACAGCGGACCATCAAGTCGTGATGGTGTCGCGAGAGACGGTGGACTTCCTCTCTAAGCGGGTGCATCAGATTCAGGCTCCGATGTGGCTGTGCGGATGGCTCGATCGAGCTGTCCGATTACCTTGGCTGTTCCTTTCTCAGGATCTTTCCCGCCAGCAGACCGGTATGTTTCCCGCCTTC
>JASLMQ010000950.1 GCA_030746455.1 Candidatus Latescibacterota bacterium | reverse complement strand
GGCTGCGGCTGCGGCTCTGACGCCTCCCCATAGGCAGCAGCGAACGCGGCGAAGTCCTGGAAGTCGATGGCGCCGTCGGCGTTCAGGTCCATGCCCGAAACGAACCCGACATCCCCGCTGCGCGAGTTGAAGCTCCGAGCGAAGAGCGCGAAGTCCCCGAATCCGACCTCGCCGTCCCCATCGAAGTCCACGTCGGCAGCCGCTTCGGCCACCCAGGTGACGTGGCTCGCGGCTGCGGGGAGATCACCCGCCGCCAGCAGACTGAGGAGCAGTGAGAACAGGAGGGCTCTGCCGACCTTCATCGGTTGGATTCCTTTCGTCCGGCACTTGCAGCCTCGATGGCCTCGACCCGGTTGCCACCGGCCTTCTTTGCCCTATACAAGGCCCCGTTCAGGAGGCGAAATATCTCCTCTCCCACGGCCCTCGCATTGGGGTTATCCTCCGGGTCCACAGAGCCGATGCCCACACTCGCCGTTATCGGAACCGTCTCGCCCGCGCAGGGGAAGGCGTGGGATCGGATTCGCGCCCGAAGCATGTTGGCGCGCCCCCGGACCGTGTCCAGGTCCGCAGGGTAGAAGATAACCGCGAAATTCGTTCCGTCAAGGTGCCCTAACCGATCGTCTTCCTCCAGGAGCGACTGAAGCAGTTCCGCGAGCCCCTGGATGACCCGATCGCCGGCCTCCCTCCCGTACGATTCGTTCACATCGCCCAGATTGTCCGCCGAAAGCAGCATGAAGCCGGCCGGCTTCGACTCCCGGGACGCCCGCTGGATCGCCTGGGGCACCATCGCGCGCATGAATGAGATCTTGTTCGGGAGTCCCGTTGTCGACTCGGTACCGGCCAGGCGGGCCCAGCGTCGGTTCTCGTCCCTCAGCCGTTTGATCTCCGCCTTCTGGGTCTGGATCTCCGACTCGAGCTCCTGTATCCGGCGCTGCAGCGTTGCCGGGTCTTCAGATGTATTCATAGCTCCGAACGTCGACCGAGATCGACGGCCTCAGATCGATTGGATGCATCCGCCGTGTGTCCCTCCCGTTCCACCACCCGCAACAGCTCATAGAGCATGATGCCGCTGGCAACCGAAACGTTGAGAGACGTCTTGTCCCCGCACATCGGGATCTGGGCCGATCCGTCGCACGCCTCCAGCGTTTCGGGACGCAACCCTTCCACCTCGTGCCCCACGACAACGGCCGTCGGCAGCCTGTAGGGAAACGATCGGTAGTCGATACCCTCCGCCACGCGTTCCAGCGCGACGACCTGCACCCCCTTCGCCCTGAGGTCGCCTATCGCGGCGAGGGGATCTCGAATGTATGTCCAGGGCACCGAGTCCTCGGCTCCCAACGCGACGCGGTGGATCTCCTTCCGGGGCGGGCACCCCGTGAATCCCGTCAGGTATACCCCTTCCGCCCGGACCCCATCGGCGCTGCGGAAGATCGCCCCCACGTTGAAAAGCGATCGGACGTTCTCCACCACCACGTAGATCGGGTGCCGGTTGCCTTCTGGCATCCTTGCTGCCTTCCCTCTGCCGACAAAGACTGGAGCCACCCCGGCGAGACAACCTGAGGTGGCCCTGGAAACTCCTTGTGTAGAATGTAGCTGACGCTGCGGCCCTACGTTGGGTCCTCCGACCGATCATCCTCGGCGGACGCGGACTCGGCTGGAACATCTTCCTCCGAGGCCGGGGCCTCCACCTGTTCTTCCTGCCGCCCCAGCCGACCGTCGAACCGGTTGCGCACGTCCTGTGTGGCGGCTTCCAGACGCTCGTAAGCACGCTTGCCCATCTCCGAAGCCACGAAGGCGCCCACGGCGCCGCCGATCACGGCCCCGGTCCAGAATCCGACCCAGAAGAAATCCCTCTGCTCTCGACGTATCCAGATCATACCCGGTCTCCTTCATCGGGGCTACGCGTGGCCCTACCGCGGGCCCTCCCGGTCCTCCTTCAGCATTCGCTTGAGCACCTTGGCCGCCATCTCGGCCCTGGGCCCCGTGAGATCCAGCCGCTGTGTCCGCTTTTCACGGAAATCGCTGTCGCTCTCGATTTCTTCGGTTTCCTCTACGAGGTGAGACAGGTGGGCAGGAAGCCCGTTGCCCCCCCTCCGGGATCCGATCCGCCCTGGGAGGATTTCATACGTTTGGACCAGAACGTCACCCCGAAGTAGGCGAGGCCCAGGGCCAGAATGACCATCAGCATCATGACGAGCTGTTCGCCAGCGTCCATACCGCGCCCCCCTTGGAATGGTTGACCTGCTGTGCCGTCGTTCTAATTTCGCCGATCATGTGGGGGAAGTCAAGGGCAAAGGCGGCGTCGAACACTGGGGGCGGCATCATCCACCTGCGAATTGCGCCTCACCGATCGCGTCCACCCGGGGAGAACCGTCCTCCAGTGTCAC
>JASLMQ010000949.1 GCA_030746455.1 Candidatus Latescibacterota bacterium | reverse complement strand
ATCCGCTCCAGCCTCACCTCACGGTCGAGGTTGTCCGAGTACACACCCATACCCGCTCCCGATTGATCGCTTCTCAGGTTCATCCGTCTGACGCCTCACCTCTCACGTCTCACTGCCTTCCTCACATCGGCGCCCCATGCCCCTGATACTTCCCGTGCTCCTCCAGCAATCCCTCCACCCGATTCTTCACGGCCTCGACGATGGCATTCGTAGCCGCCTCACCGAACTCGGCGCTGGAATCCTGGACGCCATTGTTCGACGCACCGATCGGGTTCTCGTTCCGATCGGTCGGCAGCGTGGACAGGTCCTGCATGCCGGGATCGAGGTGCATCAGCAGCGACGTCTCCCACTTGCCCGCGTGGTCTCCGCAGGGGTCGAACTGCCCGCGCACCAGTTCGTAGCCCGTCATCGCCCAGGTCACCATCTTGGGCCAGGACTGTTCCTGGTGGAACAGGGCTCCCGCGCTCCGCGCGTGATCCAGCAGCGGGTAGTGTCCCGCGCCCACGACAAGCACCTTGAACCCCAGGCTTCGGATCTCGTGGAAGAAGTGGACCAAGAGGCTCTGGTAGTTCCGGTTCTGCTCCGCAACCGTCTCGACCATGTATCCCGGCGCGAAGTTCTCGGGGGACAGGCCCATCTTCTCGGCAATGAGATCGCGGTCGCCCGCATTGGCCTCCATCAACGCCTGCTCCCGGTGCTCGCCGTAGTAGAGCGGCGGGAACACCAGCCCTCCGATCTGCTCCGCGCACTTGATCAGCAGCGCGTGGATCTTCAGCGTATCCAGCCCTACGGGATTGTGCTCTCCGTGCCACTCGATCGTCCCGATTGGCAGATAGGCCACGGGGCAGGCTTCACGCTGCGCGACGATCTGCGCGGGCCTGAGTCGTTCATACTGTACACATTGCCGTTCTTCCATCACTAACGCTCCTTGTATCGAACACGGTACACGTAATGTCGGCAGAAGGCAATAGGCAGACGTGTGTATCCAGCTTCACGGCCGAGCTTTTCCGTTTCGGTGCCATCTCCGGCCTCCACGCTGGCGTTCTGTCCAGCTGACCTTGCCTAGGAGGCCAAGACCTGACCAGTCAGGCCTCGTATGCAACACACCGGGGCGGCTTTCCTTCAGTCTTCCCCATACGTCACAGGGATTCGTACAGTGAACGTCGATCCCTGCCCCACTACGCTCTCCACGCCGATCGACCCGCCCAGCAGCTCCGCGAACTTCTTCGTGATAGACAGTCCCAATCCCGTTCCCTTCTGCTCCTTGTCCGATCCCTTCACCTGGCGATACTCGTCAAAGATCGTATCGATCTCATCGACGGGGATGCCCTTGCCGGTGTCTGCCACGGCGATCACCAGGTCGTCACCGTCTTTGGAGGCATCGACGGTCACGCTGCCGGCATCGGTGAACTTGATGGCGTTGCTCAGCAGGTTGATGACCATCCGCCGCAGGCGTGCCTGGTCCGTGTTCGCCTGACCGACGTCCTCTGCGACTTCGTGGTTCAGTGCGACGGCGGCCTTCTCTGCGACCAGCGGGCTGACGGTGGCGCAGCATGTCGTGACCAGGGCTTTCACGTCGAAGACCTCGGGGTTAACGTCCATGCGTCCGGCCTCGATTTTGGAGAGATCCATCAGATCGTTGATCATTGCCAGGAGATGATCGGAGGCCTGGATGACCTTGTTGAGGTTGTCTCGGTGGCGTTCAGACAGCCGTTCCGCTCCCCGACGCAGGACGACGTTGGTGAAGCCCATGATGGCGTTCATCGGTGTGCGCAGGTCGTGGGCCATGCTGGCGAGGAACGCGGATTTGCGCTGGGTTTGTTCCTGGATCTCCCGGATGTCCAGATACCGAGCATAACCCAGCGCGATGGCAGAGGCGAAATCCCTCAGTGCGTCGGTATCGTCCTCGGTGAACTCCGGACGGTCTGAAGAGGTGATGCGCAGGCGTCCGTAGCCTGAGACCGGCACCTCCACAATCGCGTTCTCTTCGCTGCGTCCTCGCCACGGCTGTCCGGCCACAAACCGTTCCACCATTTCCAGGTTGACAGGGGGAAACGGTGCCGAGATGTGGTAGGAATCTCGCCTCACCGTGCCGTCAGGATCGATGGTATAGGCCGTGCAACGGTAGCCGTGTTCCTCGAAATACGCCATCGTGGGCTTGTCTGTCGGTTCGTCCAGCACGTCGATACCACAGGTGTCGAAGGAAAGCCCTGCCATCTTCAGGTCTTCTGACAGGACGGAGAGCACGCGCTCGAAGTCGGACGGCCGATCCATGGCCTGCACCTCTCCACGGATGCGCTCCACCGCACGCTCTTGGTTCAGCGCGACGTTGGCCTGGAACAATTCCTTGTTCGCCTCCGACATCGCGGTGTTCGCCGCTTGAAGCCTGCGGTCCCGTCGCACCACCCGCGCCGTCTGCCAGCCGATCAGCACCACAGCAATGCCCAGTACCGACAGCAGGCCTATCCGTTCGTAGGGCGGATGCACGGTCAGCTCCAACGTCGCCGGTGCTTCCGAATACACCAGATCCCTATCCACCGCCTGCACCTCAAAGGTGTAGTGGCCTCTCGACAGACCATGGTACTCTACACGGCGATCCTTTGTTGTCTTCCAGTCTGCGTCGTGGCCGCTCAACCGGTACCGGTAGACCATTGCGCCCGGGCGCGTTTTGAAGCTCATGCCGTGAAATTCAAGGCGGTAATCCCCAGGTCTGAAGACACGGATACGGCCGTTGGGTCTTCGTAACGCCGGTCCGCCACCACCGCGTCGATGGCGATGCCTGGCGGAGATGACGGCGGCGGACGGAACCGCATTAGTCCGGCGTTCGAACTGATCCAGATGGTTCCATCTCTATCTTCCCAGAAACCATGTATGTTGTTGCTCGCCAGACCGTCCTGAAGGGTCAGGGATTGAAAAATCCGACCGTCGTAGCGCGTGATGCCGCCGCCCCACGTTGCGAACCAGAGGTGTCCCCGCCGGTCCTGGAAGATCGCTGACACGGTATTGTGCGTCAACCCGTCCCTGGTTGTGAACGTGCTGAAGGTCTTCCCGTCATACCGGCTGAGGCCGTTTCGGAATCCGAACCAAAGGTTGCCATCACGGTCCTGAAAGCTTGTCACGATTTTGCCGCCAGCCAGGCCATCTCTTTCGGTAAAGTTCGTGAAATGTTGCCCATTATATTGGGATATGGCTCCTGTGTCCGTGCCGAACCAGAGATTTCCATCTGAATCCTCAAGAATTGAGAATCCCCGGTTTGAGGCCAGCCCATCTTCTGTGGTAAAGGTTCTGAAAGTCTGTCCATCGTACCGGCTCAGGGCGCCTTTGGTACCGAACCAGAAGTTTCCGTTTGAATCCTCGAAAACCTGAGGAACGATGTTGGTAGGCAATCCGTCTGCCGTTGTGAAGGTGCGCCAGTGTTTGCCGTCGTACCGAACCACGCCTTCGTGGCCGTAGCCACTGAACCAGAGGTTTCCATTGCGGTCCTGCAGGATGGAATGCACACGTTTGAGCGTTTTGCCATCTCTGCCCCTGAAGGTTGTGAAATAAGTCCCGTCGTATTGGCATACGGCCTCCCAAGAGACACTCAACCAGAGCTTGTTGTCCCGATCTCTAAGAATGGGCATTACTCCGTTGTGTGCCAGACCATCTGCAACGGTGAATGTGTTGAGGATTCCCCCCAGATGCTGGCTGACACCACCACGGGTGCCGAACCAGAGATGGCCTTCCCGGTCCTGAAAAATAGGCCATACCAAGGAGTGTGCCAGACCATCCTCCGAGGTGAATCTTGTCCAGGCCCCCTCCGGTCTCTGCTCCGCGACAACCGAATTCGAACGCACTGAGGGATCATATCGGCTCAGTTCCTTTCCTCCACCAAACCACAGATATCCTTCTGAATCCTCGAAGACTGAGTTTACCATGTTTGAGGCAAGACCGTCTGCCGTAGTGAACGTCTTCCAGGCATCCTGCCCCGAACCTGTAGATGGATCATACCGGTAGACCCCTGCACCGCCACTCCTCTCTACATACCCCGTGCCGAACCAGAAGCGTCCCGACCTGTCCTGAAGGATCGACCACACCATATTGTCATCCAGCGTATCTCTGTCAAGAATCGTAGTCCAGGTGCGACCGTTATACTTGCTGATACCTCCCTCGGTACCGAACCAGAGGTTTCCCTCACGGTCCTGGTAGATCGAACCCACGGGGTTGTTTGCCAGACCATCCGCAGCTGTAAACGTGGTAAAGGATTGCCCATCGTACCGGCTCACCCCGCCGCCTGTACCGAACCAGATCTGTCCCTCTCGATCCTGCAGGATTGCCATGACCTGGTTGTGAGCAAGCCCTTGTTCGATAGCAAACGTCGAAAACGACTTCCCATCGTACCGGCTCACCCCGCTTCCGCTGTTCCTGTCGTACGACAGTCCGGTGCCAAACCAGAGGCTTCCCTCACCGTCCTGCCCAATCGACAGCACCGCGTTGCTGGCCAGGCCGTCCTCGATCGTGTAGGTCTTCCACTCCTGTCCGTCGTACCGGCTCACTCCGCCGTACCGCGTACCGAACCAGAGGTTCCCGTCACGGTCCTGCAGAATGGCTGATACATCGTTGTTCGCCAGGCCGTCCGT
>JASLMQ010000948.1 GCA_030746455.1 Candidatus Latescibacterota bacterium | reverse complement strand
CGGCAGGTCGTCTATCAGGTCCAGCAGCTCCGGATCCGGAATGCTCAGATCCACGAAGTCGACGCCCTGGATAGCCTGCTCGTAGGTTCGGAAGATCCCCCGCTTCTCGATCACCAGGAGGTGGATCTTCGCGCCGATGGTGTCGATCAGCGCGCGGCGCTCTGCCTCGGGCATCTCCTTGATCCCCGACCACAGCCCGAGGTCACCGCCATAGACCGCGCTGTTGGCCTCGATCACGCTGTCGTCGATCCCCGCCTCTCGGAGCGCGCCGTAGACCTCGGCCTGGACATCCTCCAGGCCCGATCCCGGGACGTGGTTGAGCAGATCGGAGGCCGTGCAGGTGCCCACGACCCGGATATCGGAAGGCGACTTCCAGCCCTCGAACATCCGCTTGATGATCTCCCGGCCCTCGGGGTCGATGTCCTTCAGGAGGTGATCCTCCGCGGTGCCCGCGTAGATCTCCAGTTTGCGAGCGCCCGCACTGAACCGGACATCGGTGATGGGGATCTCCTTGCCGTGCTTGCGGGATCCTTCCTTGTACGGTGCCCCCATCATCCCGATCAGCTTCTCATCGGGGGAGACCTCCGGGTTCTTGCGCCTGGACTCGTTCACCAGCTGCCGAATCAGGTGCACCTTGCGGAACACGCCGGCGCGGTTGATCTCCTCCAGCCCCTGGGCCTTCTTGTTGACCCAGTAGGTGAACTCGAAGGCCAGCTGCTTCTGAGCCTCGTCCTCGGCCGACAGGATCCCCGCCTTCTCCAGCGTCGAGGCGATCTGCGGCAGCCGTGCGATGTAGCCGGCCTTGCCCAGCGTCGAGAAGTAGTCCTTGTACCGCTCCTCCAGCATCTTGGCGGCCCGGGCGTCCCACTCCAGGTCATCGCCGCACTCCAGCCGGAGCCGGAGCAGCTTGCGGAGATCCTCCACCACGGCGTTCTGCGCCTCCTTCGGCACCCCGAAATTGGTCAGCAGCTCGGATGAGGTGGTCGGATTCACCGCCGCGATGATGATGGCATATAGAAGCGAGAACTCCTTCGGGACGCAGAAGCCCCCGTAGGTTTCGCCGGTGGGCAGCACCATCCGGTCGCCGCGCATGTTCCACTGATCGCGGAAGAACTCGAAGTCGCCGATGCCAATTGCGTCGAGGTTGACTCCCGCGGCGAGTGAGAGGTAGTAGACGCCTCCTCGCGAGAAGAAGTTCTCGCCCACTTTGAGGAACTCGGCTAGTCTGGGCGAGGCCACCGCCGTGGGGCCGGCCACGTTGTAGAGGCTGTAGAGCGCCAGTCCGGCGTTCGCCGCGTCGCGGTCCAGCCCGCCCAGCCACTTGGGAACGTCCTTGACCGACTCGACCTCGTCGGCGCCCAGGTCCACCCGGCTTGGCGTGTAGAGGATGTTGTACTTCTTGAATGGCCCGGTCGCATCGTACCGGTACCGAGGGTTGTTCATCTCCTGGGATAGCCCGTTCTCGGCAATCAGCTCGCGCCGCGCGCGGATCAGGGCGACATCCGTGTCCAGCCGGCTGCGCATGTACCCGGCCGCCTCTCCCGCAAGTCCGAGCGAGTCGAGGACCTTCTGCCGGGCCTCGGACCGCGCGATGCTCTCCTTCTCCTTCACGAAATCAGGATTTACGGCCACAACGGCGGCGCTTGCATTCGCCCGGGACAGCCCGCGCTCGCGGGCGGCGTCGCGCACCGTGGCGCCCAGGTCGTTCGATTCCACTACCTTGCGAATCGCACCGGCCTCGATCCGCGGGTTGACCGCGATGTGGTCGACCACGCGCCGGGGTTCCGACGCGTCCTTCGGATTTCTCTCCCTCAGGCCCTGCTCCTCCTCGTGGTCGATCAGGAGGGCCAGCTTCGCGGCATCGGCCGCCACCTCGGGGTAGGAGGCCAGAAGACGCAGGATTCCCTGCTCCCGGTCCTCGTCTCGCTCCGGGCTCAGCCCGTCCTCCTGGATGATGCGGTAGAGGTCTCCCTCCAGATCCAGATCGGCGACGAGCCGGCTTCCCACCGAGACCAGGCGGTCGCGGTATCCGGTTGCCCGCTTCTGCGCCTCGGGCTCCAGATTGTAGGACCGGGACAGGTTGAACAGCCCCATGCTCTCCTCGAGCCAGTTCTGGACGTTGATCTCCGTCTCGCCCGGCCCGAGCGTCGTCAGCACGTGGATGCACGGCAGGTTCCGGCGCCGTTTCATCGCGAGGGGTTCAAGCGCATTGGCCTTCGCCTTCAGCCGCTTGGAGGTCACGATCTTGGCGCACGCTTGGGCCAGACCACGACGTCCGCGCCCCGCTGCCTTGCGCGCAGCAGCGAGCAAGTTGCCCTCCGGCACCGCGTTGTCCAGGACCTCCCTGAGGGCGTCCACGCGGGAGAGGTCGCCCTCCTGACGACGTGCGGCCACGTCCTCGCACAGGTTGTCGTATGCCTGGGCCACCACCGCGGCCACAGCGGCGATGTCGCCGGGCCGGGCCTTCTCCTTCAGCAGCTGACGGATCGCCTCTTCCCGCGCCTTGTCCCAGCCTCCGGGGCCGGGATCGCTCTTGGCGGCCTGGGCCTCCGCTTCACCGACCAGTTTCATCTGGGCGGCCAGGAGCTCGCGGGCCAGGGAAACGTGCTCGAGGTCCATCACCTCTTCGATATTCAGCGCCCAGTCGGGGGCGTGCCGACGATACATATCCTCCATGATGCCCCGGAACACCCACGCCCGGACCTTGTAGCTTCCCCCCTCGCCGGGAATGATCTCGTACGTGGCGTAGGCGGGGAGGGCTTCGATCCAGTCGTCGCAGTGCTTCAGCCACGCCTGCAGGTTGGGCGTGACGTACATCCGGTGCCCGCACTCGCGGATCAGCTCGTGCACCTCGTCGTCTTCGCCGAAGAACGGATCTTCGAGCTCGTTCACGATACCCATGTTCAGGGCGTCCAAGGGGAACAGGCGCTGGAAGAACACCATGAAGGAGGGCTCCCGCGACGGTGCCTCGACCAACGCGTTCTGCAGCATGGAAACGGCTTTCATCGCCGCTTCCACCTTCCCCTTCACCTCTGCCCGGTCGCGCGTGATGCCCTGTCGGGTCGCACTTCTTCCGCCGCGCCCGCGCAGCTCCTCCGCGATCGTCGCGCGCCGATCCAGCTCGATCCGGTCGAGCTCCTTCAGCCCCTTGGACTCGAAGTCGCGAAGCGCCTGCGTGAATCTCCTAAGGATCCCCTCGACCTCGGCCACGCTCACCTGGTCCCTGCCGGCCAGGTTGATCACCTTCTGAGCCTCGCCCCCCACTGCCTCAAGCGACAGGCTCAAGCCCTCGGTCTTGAACTCGAGCTCTGAGCCGCTGAACGCCTTCTGGAACGCGGCGATGCTCTTGCTCAGCGCGCGACTGGGCAGAACGTGCGAGCTGGCCATCAGCATCGCGTCGAGGTAGAACGCCCGGCTGAAGCGTCCGCCCACCAGGCGGATGTCGTTCTCCAGGGCCCACTCCGAAACGCGCTCGCACGCCGCCGTGTCGACCTCGGGGATGTAGGTGTCGTTGATCTCGTCGAAGATCCGCTGGCGGAGGGAGGCCAGGTCGGTCTCCTCCCGCATGGCCCGACGGACGCGGTCCGCGCTGTACGGAAGCTCGATCTGAGTGCGGGCGCGCACCCAGGCGGAGAGCCTGATCTTCTCGTGCTCCGACGCCCCGGCCCCCTCTCGAAGGAACCGGCCGAACGCGTTCCCGGCATCGATGGCGGGTTGCTTCAGCGCATCCTGAAGCGAACCGCAGACCTCGTCTCCCAGATCCTCATAGAAGGACAGGCCCGCAAGCAAGGCACCCCGCGCGTCGGCGCCGCCGATGCGTGCCCAGGCACAAAGGAGTCCCAAGGCGTAGAGCGCCTCCAGCCCGTCGTCATGCTCGGCGCGCACCGAGGCCGCGACATCCACGTCGAACCGGATCGTGGGCCTGTCGGGCGTCGCCACGTCCATCAGCACATCGTGAGAGGACAAGAGCTCCACCGGCACCCGGAGTCGGGCCTTGGGGACGCGCGCCAGAACGGCGCTCACCGATTTCTTTGTCCGCATCGAGGCCAGCATGGCCAGCGCGCCGGCCACGTGGCTGCGAGTACGCTCGGCCTGGCCCAGCAACTTCTTGGTCGCCGCCTTGGAGGGTTTCAGTGCGGCAACAGAACCCTTGCTCTTTCCCGTCGCACTCAGCGTAAGGCTGGCAGACGCGACCGCCTTCCCCTCGCCCCGCCTGGGGACGAACACGCCCTCGTCCTCATATGCCTTCTCGAGCTTCGTAATAGGGAGCACAAACCGGTCATCTTGCATCGCCATTGCGGAATCCTCTTTCTGGAAAGCAGCTCACGACGGATGGCCGAGCCGGACGCTTGTCCCTTGCCCCGCGGGACAGATTCGATCGGGCCCGAACGCACAGATTTGTGGGCAGAAACATTTAATAAACAATCAACCTTTCCCGATGTCAAGGAGATCCGGTAACTCCAACAGACACACATAGATCCGCGATTCGGATGGCCCGCGACACGACCGAGATTCGCGACCCCAAAACCGGGCTTCCCGGTCTGTCCGAGCCCGCTGCTCATCCGGCCACCGAACGGGGTATTGCCTTGAGATTCTCCACCGGCGTGTCGAGCGGGATGGCACATTCGGGTGCCACCAGGTCGACCCCCGCATCCAGCGACCTGCGCACGGCCTGGTCCACTTCCCGGGATCCTCCGTGGAGCAGCGTCTCCGGGTTGTTCAGGTTGCCGACCAGGGCGATCCGGCCCGCCGCGATCGCCACGGCCTCTTCGGGGTCGTTCTTCGACTCGAAATGAAAAGCCGCCATGCCCGTTTGGGCGATGGCGTCCAGGCGATCGATCGTCCGGCCGCAGATGTGCAGAATCAACGGAACCCGCAGGCGTTCGGAACACTCGCGATGGATCTCGAACAGGAACCTACGGTAGTACTCGCCGCTCACCAGATCACCCGTGGCGTGGTCGGGAAGGGTCAGGGCGTCGGCGCCAGCGTCGATCTGCGCCTGACCGAACGCCACTGTGACCTCCTTCAGCCGGTCCAGACAGGCCGAGGTCTTGCCGGGATCGTCCCAGGACATCAAGAGGAAGGGCTCCACACCGAAGACGTGGTAGCCCAGCGACCACGGCCCCATCGTCTTGCCTACCACGGCGACTTGGTTTCCCAGCCGCTTCTTGAGAATACGGATGGCCTCGAGAACGCACGCCGTGTCCGGGTGGCTCAGGAAATCGTGAGGGATCTCGATATCCGATGGGGATTCCCAGATCGGCTCCCCCATTCGAACGGTGGGCCAGTCCCCCTTCCCACCCCATTGGATCCGACACCCGAGCGCGGAGGACTCCTGGACGACGGAGAAGACCGGCATCACGCTGTCGAAGCCCAGCACGTCGTGACTGGTGGCAGCCAGGGCCGCCATCAGCTCCGGGTCCCGGTTCGCCTCGGGGAAGGCCGCTTCCGCGACGTCCATCAGCGCCACCGTCGCGACGGACGTCGGGTTACACACAGGCGTACGGTCCACCGGTTGCCGGGTCGCCTCAGGCCCCCTTTACGGCCTCCACGATGGCCGTAATATGCGCCGGGCCGGTCCCACAGCATCCACCCAGCACGCGCGCCCCGGCGCGTACCATCTCCGCATACCGCGCAGCCATCTCCTCTGGCGATTCTGGATAGTAAGGCACCCCGTCTCTCAGCTCAGGGAGGCCCGCGTTCGGCTGCACGAGTATGGGCGCCTCCGTGTGGGCGCCCATTTCGCCCACAATGTCGGCCATCTGGGCCACACCGCACCCGCAGTTCGTCCCCACCACATCCGCTCCCGCCTCCAGGAGGCCGTCCACGGCCTGGTCGATCCGGACCCCCATCGAGGTGGCGAATCCCTTCGGGCCTCGGTCGAACGTCATCGTGGCCATCACCGGGAGGCCCGTTCCCTCCTTGGCCGCACGCACGGCCAGGACGGCCTCGTCCAGCGCGGTCATCGTCTCAACGCAGAACCCGTCCACCCCACCCTCGGCCAGCGCGGCGGCCTGCTCTGCGAAGGCCTCGGATAGCCCCCCCGGCGTGGCCTCGCCCAGCGGCACCAGCATCTCTCCGCTGGGCCCCATCGAGCCCACCACCAGCCCGTTCTCGGGCGCGGACGCCCTCGCGAGGCGGGCCGCGGTCTGGTTCACCTCCGCCACACGGTCTTCCAGGCCCGCATGGCGGATCCGAAACCGGTTCGCCCCAAACGAGTTGGTTTCCACCAGATCCGATCCCGCGCCGAAGTAGTCCGCTGCCATTCCCTGGACCACATCGGGATGGGACAGGTTCCAGATCTCCGGCGGCTCGCCGATCCCGAGACCCTTGCCCTGCAGGTAGGTCCCGGTTGCACCGTCACCCACCAGAGCCTCGCCCGCCGCCAGCCGTTCGAGTAGCCCAGCCATGACCATGGTCCTCCTGACGTTATCCCGTACCGGTGCCCGCCCCGAGCCCGACCGAGCTCAGGGCCCCCACGAACCCGTCAGACTGCACGGGTGGGACAAGGCGAATACCCGAATCTTCAGCCTCGGACTTCGTCTGATCGTCCGCATTCTCCATCAACATGCCGATCCCGGCCGCCTTCAGCATCGGGAGATCGTTGTCCCCATCGCCGATCGCCAGGGCCTCGGTCATCGAGGCACCGCAGGCCTCGCAGATCGCCTGCAAAGCAGCCCCCTTGTTCACTCCCCGGCTCATGATCTCCAGCCGGTCCTCCCCGGTCCGTGCCAGGTAAACGCGCTCTCCTAGCAGGTCGCGCATCTCCTTGAGCACGGCGTCTCGACGTGGCAGGCCGGGCATCACGATCAGCTTGGGGGGAGGCCCACCCCCGGCCCCCCGCACGCGCGACGCGAGATTCGCATCGACCACGAACCTCACACCCAGGGCACGCAGACCCTCGACCGAGGCCGATTCGCGGTCGGTCATATACGC
>JASLMQ010000947.1 GCA_030746455.1 Candidatus Latescibacterota bacterium | reverse complement strand
GATCGTCTTGTTGGATGGTGGGAACGACTGGAAGGCCAGCAGGTAGATCACGTGCTCGTAATAGGTCTTTAGGAGGTCGATGACCGTACGGTCGTCCGTCTCCGGACAGTCGCAGACCACGGCGAACACATCCACCAGCGTAGAGTAGGCCCGGTTGCCCACCACCAGGGAGTGTCCCCAGGCCAATCCCCCGGCGCGTACACCGAATGGTACGGGATTGCGCGCCATCCAGTCCACGAGGATGCGCTCGATTCCCAGGGCGTACTTCGCGTCTCGCATCTGGTACCACGCCCGTTCCAGCGGCCTCAGATAGCTCATCCCATGGACGCCGATCGACCACTCGATATAGCCATAGGGATTGGCGTCCCAGTCGATGCCGTCCGGCCAATGCTGCCCCGCGATCTCGCCCGCGAGGATAGCGTCGGCCGCGGCCGGATCGACCTCCGCCCTTTCCTCCCGGGGGACGTGGTGCCGGTCGAACGAAGACGAACGGAAGTGCCCGGCGATCTCCCGAAGTTGGTCTTCCACCGAGCCCGCGGCGCGCGCGGCTTCCAGACCCGGTTGATCCAAGTCGAGCGCGTCGATCAGTCCCTCGTCGGTCATCCTCGGACCGGGCCGGACCTCGCGGTGGATCAGACGCACGTTCCGGAACCGGATGCCGTCGAGACCCGACAGGCTTCCCGACACCATCTCGGACCAGCCCCCGGGAATCCCGCATGTATAGTAGCACTCCGCGGGGAACCGAAACTCCCGCCAGCCCTCCCAGATGTTGCCACCTCGGGGCGAGACGATCGCGTTGAACCGGTAGCCGTCGTCCTCGCTCATTCCCTCGGTCCGCTGACCCGAGGTCAGGGAGGACAGGACCTGTCCGTCTGCATCCGCAGGCAGGTAGACCTCCGCACGGATCTCATCAGCCACGGACCAATCGCCGACTTCCATCGGCAGCTCGACCTGACCGATGGCCTCCTCATCGGCCACCACCCATTCCTCCACCACACGATCGTCCCTCAGCCTAAACACGTCCACGGTCCCACTCCCCTCTTGTGTGTCTCCTGCCGCCAGCTGGCAATCTGCGCCCCAATTGTGATTGGACGGTGGCGCAGAGCGGTGGTTTCTTACCTTTCTTGACCCCTCTCCCGCTTGCGTGAGAGGAGATCGCATGCTGTCACCCTCGCCAGGCCAATCTACTGGTTCCTATGTCACCCCACCAATTGCTGCTTCCCCCTCTCCGTGTCGGAGAGGGGGACACGAGGGGGTGAGGTCTACGCTTCTAGCCATGCCTCGATCAAGTCTTCATCTGCCCTGCGCCACGGCACGATGTCCTCGATGCAGAGCCGGTCGAAGCCGCTATAGACCATCGCCATCGTGTCCTCGTAGGTCCCCGCCGCCTTCTGATTCTCCCTCCAGGGGCGGAAGCTCTCCCTGTCGTAGCGCTTGGCCCGCGCATCGATCCCGTCGCAGTCAAAGCGTCCCTCGAGAATCCCGTCCAACTCCGCCACGGCCTCCGGTCTCTGCGCCGCGAGGTCGACCATCTCTCCCGGATCGTCCACAAGATCGAACAGCTGGGGCTCGTACCCTATGTACTTGACGTACTTCCATCTTCCTTGCCGGAGCATGTAGGCCCCGGTGCAGCACCGATCGCCGTGGTACTCCGAAAACGCCCAGTCGCGCACCCGCTCCGCCGTACCCACGAGCTGGGGCATCAGCGATTCCCCGTCGATCGTCTCCGGATAGCCCGGGTTGTGCGCGTGGTCGGCGTAATCGATGCGTGCCATATCCATCAGCGTCGGGTAGAGGTCGATCAGCGCCACGGGCGCGTCAACCGTATGGCCCTGGCGAACGCCGGGCCCCCGGATGATCAGCGGCACGTGGACCGACGACTCGTACATCGTCCGCTTGAGGATCTGATTGTGTTCGCCGGCCATCTCCCCATGGTCGCTCGAGAAGACCACATAGGTCGAGTCGCTCAGACCCAGGTCGTCCAGCGTCTGGAGGACGCGACCCACCATGTCGTCGAGCGCGGCGATCATCGCGAAATAGATGTACCGGATCTGGTGCACCAGGTCCTCTGAGAACGGGTGGTCGCAGTTCTTGGTAATCCGGATGTAGTCCATCACGGGATGGCCGCTGCCGTCCACCGGTCCCAGCCCGGGCGGGATGTCGATCTCCTTCTCGTCGATCCGCGCCATGGCCCGGGGCTCCGCCGTAAAGGCCGGGTGCACCAAGCCCGTGGTCAGGTAAAGCATTAACGGAACCTTCGCGGCGGCCGCGTCCCGGATGAACCCCATCGATTCGTAGGTCCGGTTCCAGTCTCCGCCGTTCAGCGTCCCGTTCTCGGCCACCTGGGGCATCGGTGTACGCGAGATCGGGCGTCGGATACAGGCGGACCGGGTCCACGAGCCCACCCGATCGCGAATGGAGTGCTTGCCGTAGCTGTAGTCGAGCGGCCCGATGGCCGCGGTCCGGTAGCCCGCGCTGTCGAACGTCGTCTGAAAGGTGGGCACCCCGTCACGCAGGCCCTCGTGGTTGTTCCAGCAGTCGTAGTGGTTGGGGTACTTCCCGCTCCACATGCTCGCGCGCGACGGGTTGCACACCGGGCAGTTCGTGTAGGCATTGGTGAACAGCACGCCCCTCTCGGCCAGGCGGTCCAGGTTCGGTGTGGCGTTGCGCAGGGCCGGATGGCCCATGCAGCCCATCATGCGGCCGTCCATGCTCTCGGCGTGGATGAAGACGATGTTCGGATTCTGGGCGTTCGTGCCGCTTGCCATTCACGGGCTCCTTCGTGTCCGAAGCCTGCCCCGGGCTCGACCCGGGGTGCTCTTCGTAGTCTATGCTTTTCCCCGGCCTACCCCTGGACCACCTCTGCGCCGCTGTCGTCTGGACCGTCCTCCGAATCCATCTTCCCGTCTTCTCTCTGAGTCCTCGGTGGTCTCTGCCTGCCCCCCGACTTGTCCGCCGAAGCACCGCCAGATGCGTAGGTGGAAGCGGCGCTTCACTGCCGCGAAGTGGGGTGGTGGTCCGCTCTTCGGTGTCTTGGCTAGAGCCCCGTATCCGGCGGGGCCAGCGCCTCGACGTAAGGCAGAATGGCCCGCTTGAGCTCCGGACGGAGCAGGTTGTCCAGCAGCTCGATGGCGTTCGCCCTCTGCTGCCGGTCGCCGCTCGTCAGCCCCGCATACGCACGGTAAACATCGTCGAGCGGATAGATGAGGGCCAGGAGGCCCACGGCCAGCCTCAGGTGGCGCTCCGTGTCCGCTCCAGGCTGTAGCGGCTGCATCGGGACCTCGACCGCACGGAACAGGGCGGCCTCCACCCGGTCGACATCGAACGACCACTCGGGGTGACGGGAGCGCAGCTCGCCCAGGGCCTCCACGATCGCCTCTCCCAGCGCTTCTTGATGATCCCCCAGAGCCCTGGTGAGCACCTGAGCCGCCCGGCGGGTGCCGATGGCCGCGAAGCAACCCGGGATGGCGCGCCTCAGCATGGCGGGCTCATCGGGATCGGCCATGTAGTCGCGAAGCGTGCCGAGGATCCGGTCGCCGTAGGCCCGCAGCGCCCGCTGGGCGTAGAGCATCAGGACCTCGTCCCCCAGGTAGGACACGACGAACGGGACGAAGACACGCCGGCCCGTCTGCCCCACGCCCTCCAGGGCGGCTCGCACCACCAGCGGGGATGAATCCCGCAGCAGATGGATCAGCAGGTCGTCGAACTCGGGATCGTTAAGCGTCCCCAGCACCAGCGCGGCCTCACCCCGGGCTTGCTCCGCATCTTCGTCCTCGCGGTCGCAGAGGTCCGTCAACGCCGACCAGATCTGGTCTCTGTCCGTGCTCTCCGACCCGGCCATCAGGGCGATGGCCGCCGTTCGCACTCGGGAATCGGCATCCCTGAGCGCCCCGGCGGCACGCGAGTGGGCTTCTTCGTCCCCGAAACGGCAGAGGTAGCGCACCGCCTCCAGCCTGGCCTCCACGTCGGACGCCTCGAGCAGCGCCGCCGCCTGCTCGACGAAACCGCCCTCGTCGGCATTCCGAAGGAGGCCAAGCGCGCGGCCCCGCACGGCAGCGGAGGGATGCTGCATCATCTGCCCGATCCGACCGACAAGACCCGACTTGTCGTGGACCAGGTCCAGGAGCGTCAGCGCCTGGTTCACCTGGAGCTCGTCGGTGCTTTCCAGGTTGCTCAGGAGCACCTCGACCGTCTCGGCGTCAAGCACCTCGGCCGCCCGATCGCGGGACTCGACCGGGGCCTCGGAGAACAGGCTGCGGAGCGAATCCAGGTAGGCGCGCTTCACCCCCAGCACGGCGATCGCCCAGATCGCGATCAGTGCGAGAGAGATCACGCCCAGCCCGCCCACCGAGATGTGCAGCACGCCCGTGCACAGCAGGATCAGCAATCCGCCCGTTCCTTCGAACAGCCGGGCGCCGAAGATGTCGATGATGGGACGAACGCGGGAGCGTACCGATGCCGGCAGGGGCAGGTAGAGGATCTCGCGGGTCGCCTCCTGCAGCGAGTAGCGGAGGGCCCCCTCGCCCAGCTTGGCCACCGATGCAATCAGGAGCGTGGGGAGCAACAGGATCCCCAGAGATCCAGCGCTCAGTGCCGCAGGCAGCAGGAGCAGGGCGAAGCCCACACCGAAGCGAATGAGGATCACGCGCGTAACCAGAACCTGGATGGCCAGGCTGACGAGGTTCTGTGCCGTGAAGAACTGAGCGAAGAAGGCGGTCTTCTCATCAGCCGCGTCGAAGGCACGCGCAGCGATCGTCTGGAACTGGTAGTCCAGGACTGTCTGAACGATGATGCTCACGCCGAAGATGAGGGCGATGAGCTTCAGGTGCCGGAACTCCTGGAAAAGCTTCAGTCCGTTCCCGGCGGGCTCCCTCGGCATATCCCCGGCTGCCCGCTCTCCCCCGCCCTCGAGCGACCAGACCAGGGGCAGGCTGATCGCGAGGAGCACGCAGGGGACGTAGAGCAGGTTCTCGGTACCCGCGTATCCCACCGCCTTGTAGGAGATGACCGGCCCAACCACGGCCCCCAGGATGCCGCCCGCGCCCACCCAACCGAACAGCCGCTTGGCCTCCCTGGGCGTCAGCAGGCTGTTGGCGATCAGCCAGAACTGCGTGATCAGAATATTCGAGAACAGGTTGGCCCAGACGTAGAAGACCAGGGCGACCCAGTTCCCGGCCACATCGAACAGCCAGCGGAACAGCAGCAGGTTCCCGATGAGCACCACCACGGTGCCGAACACACGGAATCGCTCGGGCACCCGCCGGGACAGCCAGCTCGACACGACGACGATCCCGCCGGTGACCACCGCCGTGCCGATGAAGCCCACGGGCAGCCAGTCCGGGCCGAGCCGGTCGAGCAGAAGGGCGTTCCGCACCGGCTTCACGGCGGAGAACGCGCACATGACCAGGAAGTAATAGAGGAAGAGCAGCGAGGCAGCGCGGATGTCGGGTCGGGACAGGTCGGGGAGGCCCCAGGGCGAGGACCGCGTCTCAGGAGAATGCGGCATGGGAGGGAGTCCTCAGTGAGAAGGTGCGGGAATGCGGGTATTGGATGCTCCGAGGCCCGGGCTCCAGGGCCAGCGGAAGGGCGTGGGTCGGTCCCGGCCGCCTCTCAAGGCAGAGCGCGCCTACCGCGCTCCCGCCACCAGCGTTTCCAGTCGTCGGGGGTACTGCCCGGAAACTCGCCGGTAATGGCGGTCAGGGCGCGTACCGCCACCCGCCGGACTCCCCGGTTCGTGTCGTCCAGGGCCGCTATGAGAGCTGGGACGGCGGAACGGTCCTTCAGCTTGGCCAGCGCGACCACCGCGGCCTGTCGGGTACCCGCACTCTCATCCCTCACGAGCTCGAGCAGCGCGGGGAGGGCCGTACGATCTCGTGTGTCGCCAAGGGACCGGATGATCTCCCGCAGCGTCTCCCCTTCCTCCCGCGGCAGCAGGCCGATAAGGTCCGGAACCGCGCGGGCTTGTAGTTTCTGCTCGATCACGCCGGCAAAGGCGGTGCGCCACACCTGCCTCTCGGCGTCCTTCAGTGCCGCCAACAGACCGTCCTCGGCAGCGCGACCCGGTGTCACAGCCAGGGCCTGGACCGCCGCCAGCCGAACCCCCTTATCCTCGTCTCTTGCAGCCACCACAAGAAGCGGGACGGCGCGACGCATCGGGTTGCGACGCAGCCCCTCCGCCGCCGTCCGCCTCACCTGGCGGTCCGAATCCTGCAGACGAACGAGACACGTGCGCGCGGCATCGCGTCCCCCCACGTCGATCAGCCCGCGCGTGGCCCATCGACGCACCTCGGTGTCGTCATCCTCGCTCAGGGCCGCAAGCGCCGACGTCTGCCTGGGATCGGCGATCCGGGCGAGGCCCTCGGCCACGGCCCTCCTGAGACCGACCTCCTGGGTCTGCGCGTGGGCGGCAATGGGTGCAGCCGCCTCCAGCCGTCCGGTCCGCCCGAGTTCCACGATCACGCTTCGGCGTGCCCTTCCGTCCGACTCGCGAGCCGTCTGGAGCCAGCCGTCCAGTACGTCCCTCTGCTTGTGGATCGTCAGCAAATCCACCTGTCGGCCGTCCGAATCGGTCGCCTCCATGTCGAGCCGCGAGCCGGAGATCTCGATCGCGCAGAAATGGGTGCAGCTCTTCGACACGGCCGTCCACGGGCTGCGTCCGGCGGGATAGAGATCGGCCCCGCCGCCCCCGCTCACGACGTGGACGACGCCGTCGTCGTGGCGCTTGCCTCCCCGCAGGGGTCTCGTTCGCTCGTAGAGGTGATCGTGCCCGGTGAGGACCATATCCACGGCGTACCGCTCGAACAGGGGATCCAGTACGGACCGCAGCTCCATGTCGCTGCTGTACCGACCGGAGCTGTAGATGGGATGATGGAACACCACGAGCTTCCACTGTGCGTCGGAGGTCGCCAGATCCTGCTCCAGCCAACGCAGCTGTTCCGAACCGGCAGCGAATCGGCCCGACGGCGGATTGGTGTCCAGCACGGTGAAGTGCGCGTTGCCGTAGTCGAAGGCATACCACGCCTCGGGTCTGGATTCCGAGCCGTTGGCGGGGACCGAGAAATACCGATAGTAGGCCGGCGCATCCTTCTCGTGGTTGCCGATCGCCGGGAAGATCGGTGTACGAAGGGCCAGCGGCTGCACGGGAGTGAAGAACTGGGGCCCCCACTGCACCGCCTTACGGCCGTCGTCCACGAAATCGCCCGAGTGGATCACGAAGGCGACGTCTTCCTGAGCCATCCGGCCCGCCAGCTTGCCGTGCACTTCCGGGTGGCTTCGGCTGTCTCCGTAGAGGATGAAGCGGAACGCCGTGTCGGCGTCGGCAGGTGTGCGGAAGGTCCCCGCGGCGCTGCTGAGGCCCCCGGCGAGGGCCCGGTATCGATAGGTCGTCCCCGGGTTCAGGCCGGAGAGCGTCACCTCCTGAAAGGCCGCAGCGTCGTCTGCTTTCGCCGTATCCGCTATGGCACCCGTCGGACCGAAGACAACGGCTCCCCCGACGGCGGGACTGGCCTCCCACATGATGACGATGCTGGACGGGGTGACGTTCTGCGCATACGGACCTTTGGTGAAGGCCGTCCCGGAGGTGAATGTGCCCGTCCTCTGGCTCCCCGCGGAAGACACGCGGTAGAAATAGCGCCGACCCGGCCGGAGATCTGGCAGCGGCACCCGATGGGTCCGTGTTTCCGCGTCCGATCCGATGCGCACGCCGTAGCCGTCGGTCAATCCATAGTCGACCCACGAGTTCCCCGGCAGCTCGGTCTCCCAGGTCACGATCACGCGGTCGACCCCATCGGGGCGCACGTACGGCCCGCCCACGATGTTGACGTCCTTGGCGCAACCGCCGATCGCGATGGCGAGCGCGGCCGCGAGCCAGATGAGGCGATGCGGTGACCGTTTCATCGGCCCATCTCCTATTGCGGTGGCGCGGTGAGATTCATTACCGTACGTCGCTGCTATTGGGTGACAGCCGCAAGCGAGAAGAAGACCTCGGACGAATCCCGCACGGCGAGCTGGCGGTCCACGTGCTCCAGGAGGATCTCGCGGCGCCGCATCAAGGCCCGGATCTGGTGGCGCCTCAGGTAGCGCCGCAGCGCCCTCCTGATCGTGCGCTGGTCCAGGGCGCGCAACCGGTCGATCGTCTCGCGGGGAAACCGATACATCGGGCGGAACGGCTTCTGGAAATCCATGAACCCCATCGAGTGGTCAATCAGCACCGGGGCCCACCCAGGCCCGAGCATCAGATTGTGGGTACGCCGGTCCACGTTGGTGATCAGGGAGTCGAACAACCATACCGCCTGCATCTGGTCGTGCATGCGGTCCACGTCCGGCGATGGCTCGTCGTGGCCGTAGTGTGGAATCACGTGCTCCACCCACTCCCGCAGGGAGCCGCGCCTGCCCTTGATCTTCCGCTCGACGATCACGGGCAGCATGTCCAGGCCCAGCAGCTTGTCCAGCTCGTAGGCGGCGATCTCGTTCTTGTAGCTGTCGATATATCCCCGGGTCGTCTCGGATCCGAACCGGCTGGCCCACTTCTGGCGCAGGTCCACGGACTTGAAGATCGCCTTCATCTTCGTGTTCCCGTCATCGAGCTTGACCTTGGTCGGATGCGTGGCCCCCTCGCCGATGTCCTTCATCGACACGATCTTCGCGGACCTCAGGTAGGCCTCCCGCGCCTCCCGCGACATCTCTCCCGCGTGGGCCGTCGCTCCCAACAGCGCCGCCGCCAGGACTACGTGCGCGACTGTGCTAGTGAATCTTGCCATTCGCCTAAGCTCCACCCGGCGTCTGGATGGCCTCATCGTGGTCCCTTCACGGTCCTCGGGGCTCCTGATTCGGGGCTCGTGGCTCGTTCCGGCCACCAAGTGGTGCCTTGGACCTCTTTCGCGTATTTCGCGTCTTTCGTAGTTCCTCGGTTCTGATGGATTAGGGCAAGGGATCGGGACGTTCCAGCACGAGCTGATCGTAGAACCCCTCGAACAGATCCGCGGTGTAGGGCTGGATGTTCGCGTATCGCATCTTGACCAGCTGGAAGAAGTCGAACAGCACCGAGTCCACGAGGCGGCCCTGGTCGAGGTCGCTGACGATCGCGCGCATCGCCTCGTTAGCCTTCAGGTCCCACTCCCGGGCCTTTTCGTTGTCACCGATCTCCGCGTACAGGAGGCTCAGATCGTTCGAGACTACCACAACCCGCCTGCGGTCCTGCTGCATCTCCGCGAGAGAAAGGGCCTCCTTGAGGGCGGCCTCCGATTCCTCGTAGCGCATCACCTTGCGATGCGCCAGCCCGATGTTCCGGAGCGCCAGTGCCATATCGCTGCTGTCATCCCGAGCCCGCTGAAGCTTCATGGCCTCCGCGAAGAACTTCAGAGCCGACAAATGCCCGCCCGTGAGCCCCTCGGTCCGGCCCAGCCGCGTGGCGATTAACGCGGCCTTCGCCGAATCCCCGGACGCGAGGCACCCTCGGTGAAGCGACGTGTAGGCCGCGTATCCCTCCTGCACCCGCGGTCCCTGATTGGAGCAGCACAGGATCTCCGCCCTCACGCAGGCGAGGTCCGGGTCCTCCGGCTCCAGCCACTTTGCGGCCTGGTCGAGAACCGCGATGGCGTCATCCGGCTCAGCCGCGGAGTATCTCTGCTCTGCCAGAAAAGCCGTCACCGCCCGGGCCACGGCCAGCCGCCCCCTGAGACGGGTCTCCCCCAACTGCACGAAGATCGAGTCCGCCCTGCCCTGGAGGGCGACCGCATCATCGAGCCGGCCCTGCATGGTCCGAACCGCCCCAAGGTTGGCCGCCGCGATCCCCGTGTCGACACCTTCCCCACCCTCCGAGGCCAGCCGGGTCGCCTTAAGGGCGGCCGTATCGGCCCCGGCGAAGTCGTGTCGGCGGAATGCCTGGAAGGCCTGCCGGTTCAGGTCGGCAATCCCGGCCGTGGTTTCGTCCGGTAGCGCCGCCAGTTCGGCGAACACCTGCGGCGCCGCCAGGAGGGTGATGGCCAGTAGGGTTGTGGCGATTCGCGTCATGGTTCTGCGGCCCCCGTAGGACCGCCGATTCTACGGTCTAATGCGCCTCATGAGATGGACCCGTAGGTACGAAGATTTCGCACCGGCGTCAAGGCCCAAACGGGTGGGTTGGGTCCGCGCTGGATGTCGCCCAACAGGGGGTGTCCCGCACGTCGACATGTGCGGACTCAACGGACGTAGGGGCGACGCATGCGTCGCCCCTACCCCAGGTCCCATCCACGAGATTCTACCCGCATTTACCCATCTACCTCCGACAGTGTGAACGTGAACGTGCTGCCCACGCCCACCTCGCTTTCCACCCAGATCGTCCCGCCCTGAAGCTCCACCAGCTCCTTGGCGATGGGCAGGCCCAGCCCGGTGCCGGCCTGGCGCGGGGCGTCGGCCCTCACCTGGTAGAACCGGTCGAAGATCTTGTCGTAGTCCTCCTCGGGGATCCCTCGCCCCGTGTCGCGCACGCTGGTGAGCACCTGGCCTTCGCCGTCGGAGCGGACGGCCACGGCGACCTCCCCGCCCGCGTCAGTGAACTTGATGGCGTTGTGCACGAGGTTTGTCACCACCTGGGCCAGCCGGTCCCGATCCGCCATCGCCTGTACGTCCTCGCCCGTCATGGTCAGCTTGAGCATGGACTCGTCCGCAACCGGTCGCAGGGCCTCGACGGTTTCGGCCACAACGCTGCGGACCTGAACCTTGGCCACGCTGAACTGCAGGAGATCCGTCCGCCCGCGGTCGATGCGACCCAGGTCCGGCAGGTCGTTGCTCAGCCGCGTGAGCCGGTCCGTGTTGTCCCCCATGCGGGTGAGGTAGCGCTCCTGCCGCTCGTTCAACGGCCCCGGTATGCGGTCGAGCAGGTTGTCAATGTAGCCCTTGATGGCCGTCATCGGAGTCCGTAGCTCGTGGGAGACGTTCGAGAAGAAGTCCGTCTTGAGCGCGGCCATCTCCTGCAGCTGCACGTTGGCGGCCCCCAGCGCGTCCGACTTCTCACGCAGCTCCTCGTTCAGGATGTTGAGCTCCTGGTTCGCCTGGCCCAGCGCCCGGTCCCTCGCCAGGATGCGCCGGGTCTGTATGGCGACTGTGGCCACGAAGATGCCCACAAGGGCAACGAGCCAGGGGTGCCTCCACGCGAGGAGCCAAGGTTGCTTCCACAGCGGGGCTTCCACCACGAACCGGTGCGAGGACGGCGTGGCCTCGATGTTGAGATCCGGATCCTGTGCGCGCACCTCGAATCTGTGAGGACCGTCGGGCAACGAAAACAGCGGCGTCCGTGTCCGGTCCGCAAACGGCGTCCATTCCGCGCCGTCGAGACGGTAAGAGTACCGGAGCGGCACGGACACGGGACACCAGCGGTCGCGCCCCTGCCACGAGAAGCTCACGTTTCCCTCGGCCGAGACCGTTGCCGGGGAGTCATCCAGCACCGTCTCGGGGGCCTCCCCGTCATTCCAATGACGCACCGCATTTCCAGACGCTGTCCGGATCCACAGCGCCCCGTCGCGACTGGCGAACAGGGCCCGAACGTCCATGTGCGGCGACTCGGCCAGGGGTGCCCAAGCGGTCCCGTCGAAGCGGGAGATGCCGCCGGATGTGCCCGCGTAGACCACGCCGTTAGGGCCTTCGCAGATGACGTGTACCTCGTCGTGTACGAGCCCCTCTCGGACCGTGTAGTGCGCCGTCGTCATGTCGGCATGAAGCCGCGTAAGCCCGCCCCCGGCTCCGCCGTAGGCGATCCAGAGGCTGCCGTCGGACCCGGCCAGGATCGTGTGGATCTCAACCGGTCTCCGAACTCCGTAGCGCTGCCAGCGCCCTCCCCTCGACCTCCGGTACAGGTTGTGTGACCGACCAGCAATCCACAGGCTTCCGTCGGGAGCAGCCACCATGCCTGCGATCTGGGAGGGCAGCCTTAGTCCATCCGGCGACTCGGGCTCCCACGACTTGGACCCTTCACGACGCCGAAGCATCCCCCTGCGAGTCCCGCCAGTCCAGGCCCACAGGATCCGGTCTTGCGTCCGGCAGATCGCACGGACCTCCTCGCTCCCGAGGCCCGTGCGCACTGGTGTGGCGCCGTTGCGTCCCACACGATACACCGCGCTCCCCTGCCCGTCGCAGCCGAACAGGAACACGGCGCCTTCCCCATTCGTGTAGACGCCTCGGACAACTCCGTCCAGGTGAAGAGCATGGACCCACCGACCATCACGGTAGCCCATAGCGCCCCGGTCGGTGCCGAACCAGAGGGTGCCGTCGCCCGTCTGGCCGATGCCGCCCACGTGGGCGGATCCTGCGACGCGGCCCAGATGATACTCCGTCCAGCGGGCTCCCACGTGGTCGAATCGTGCAAGACCTCTTGAGCCCCGGCCGCCAATCCAGACCCCCCCTTTGGATCCACGCCCGCGGCTAAGGGCTCGCCCAGACCGGGCAAGGACCGACGCGTGTAGGCCGTCCACGCACGGGAGGACGGACTCCCCGCTGCCTGGGACTGCGCGATTCCCGAAAGGCACAGGGCCCAGATCGAGCCATCGCCCGACTGCACCACCTGGCGCACGTGGGCATCGGGAAGCCCGTCGGCCTCGCTGAACGCCGACCAGCGACCGTTGTGGAGTCGGCTCAGGCCCACCCCATACTGGGAGAACCACGCAGCGCCATCGCGCGACACGAACACCGAGGTGACGGATGGCCCCAAGAGGCCCTTCCCCTGGTGGTAGGACCGCCAGGTTGAGCCGTCGTACCGGGCTGCGCCCCGCTCAGTGGCGAACCAGACCGCCCCGTCGGGCGCCAGGGCCAGGCCGTTCACTCGATGGTCCGGAAGTGCGTCGACGTCGGTGTAGACCTGCCACTCGCCACCGATCCACCGCGCGGCGCAGGTGTCCGTTGCCGCCCAGAGGCCGCCTTCGGCATCGACGACCAGGTCGTTCACCGCCCGTCCGGAGAGGACCCGAGGCCCGCCGAGGGACACCCACTTCGCGGTGTCGAGCCGGGCGATGCCCGATGCCGTGCCCGCCCAGACCGTGCCATCTTGCCCGAGCGCGATGGCACGCACGTCGGCGTCCGGCAGGCCGTCGTCCTCGGTGTAGGATGTCCAGGAGACGCCGTCGTAGCGGCTCAAACCGCGGTCCGTGGCGAACCAGACCGCCGAATCCTGAGCGGCCACGTCCACCACCCGGACGCTGACCAGGCCGTCGGCCTCGGTGAAGAACTGCCATCGCCAGGCCTCCGTGACCGGGTCGGGCCTCGGAACGTCGACCGGTGTCTCGCTACCGGCGTAGGCAGCCTGCGTGACGAGAACGCTACAGATGAGGGGGATCAGGGATGCCGATCGCTTCATGTTCGCTCCGTGCTGTTGCGTCTGATGCCGGCCTGGAGGGACGATGCACAGGGACTTCGTCCAGCTTCGCTGTCCCTTCCTTCGTGCATTCTGTGCATCTCGTGGTGCTTCCGTTCCAGGGTCTCACCTTTCGCGTCTTTGGCGTCTTTCGTAGTTGCGGGTTATGTCTCTCCGGGACTGGCTTCGCTTCACCGAGGCCTCAGCCGGCTATGCCTCCGCCCTGCCTGCCCGGTGGGTGTCCCCCAGACACCGGGCTGGCAAGAAGGGCGCTGGGCAGGCAGGCGTCGTCGGATAGGGTCCCTGAGGCCTACTTGATTGCCCCTGGGGTACCCGGACTCCTGGGGCTACGGTCTTCCACAGGGCCAGATTCCGCCAGATTTTCAGATATCTCCCCAACCGGGTTCACACGCCATCTCAGTCTTCCGTCAGGTTGAACTCCACCGGCAGCACCGCCCACACCGCTACGGGCGTGAGGTTCTGGATAGCCGGCTCGAACACCCACTGCAGGAGTGCCTCCGTAGCCGCCCGGCTAAAGATCTCATCGCCCTTGACCAGGACAGCCTTCCTCACCCTGCCGTCGCTCCCGATCAGGATCCGAACGAAGGCGCTGCCCTCCAGCCCGACCTTCCGGGCCAGCTCGGGGTACCTGGGTGCCACGGTGCTGACAATTCTGGGCTTCACCTCCACCTGCCAGAACTCGAGAGCGCCTTCCTCTTCCTCGACGTGCGCCAGCATGCGCGAGCCGGGCGGCGGGGGCGGGATGTCGATGAAGACCTGATCGAAGTCCAGGTCCGTGGACGATATGGTCACGTCGTCGGGCACGTCGTCCTCTTCCCCCACCTCGATGGGCATGGCGGGCCGCGCAAGGGGAGGCGGGCGCTGGATCTGCCGCGTCTCCGGAACGTTCTCCATCTGGATCACGATCTGGTCGACAAACGGAACGATGGGGCGGCTCTCGAAGGTCGGATGCAGAATGAACAGCGCGGCGTGGAGCGCGAAGGACAGCCCGGTGGAGGCGGCCAGTGTGCCCCTGTACTTCCGCTTCAGATCCGCGCGTGGCGACTTCGTGCGCACGGTGACGTGGACGCGCGTGGACCGGTCGTCGAGCAGGCGCCGGAACCTCTCGCGCCTGGCCCGGAGCCCGGCGAGTGTCGCCAGGAGGGTGGCGTCGAAGCGGTGGTGGATGAGGTCCATGTGTTAAGAGGCAGAGCCTGAACATCAGACGCGCTATTCGCTTATGACGTTACGCGTCCTCATCGGTATCCGCGCCGGGGATTGACATGCGTGCGCGTGTGGTCTATATTCATCCAGGACTCACGAATATCCGCATCGCATCGCAGCAACCGGTGCCTCAGCTGTATGTCAAAGCGTTCCCTGCTTCAGAGGCTCGTTTCCGGATCCAAGAACATCCGCTTCTCTGACGCCGTGGCGTGTGTGGAAGCATTCGGCTTCAGGCTAAGACGCGTCCGAGGGAGCCACCACATCTTCGCACATCCTGACGTGCCCGAGTTGATCAACCTTCAGAATGTCAAGGGTGAGGCCAAACCGTACCAGATCAACCAGTTCCTCAAGATCGTTGAGAGATACGATTTGAGAATGGAGGATCCTGGGTGAAAGACTACCACGTGAATGTGTTCTACAGCGAGCAGGACCAGGGATATGTCGCCGATATCCCTGATCTGGAGCACTGCTCCGCCTTCGGTGAGACCCCCGAAGAGGCCCTGCGTGAAGTCCTCGAGGCGAAGCAGGCCTGGATGGAGGCCGCTAAGGAAGACGGGAAGCCCATTCCCGAGCCTCGATATCGTCCGTTAATCTACCAGCTGGGCTGAAGTACGGTCCGCAGGACACCCCCACTCAGTTGACACCCAATGGCCCGGCTCCGCCGGGCTTGTTGTCTTGGTGGGGCTCCGGTCCTCCCGATCACCGTCCCGATATCCACCTTCGCTGAAGCTTCCGCCTCCGCCAAGGCTACGGCGGACAAGTCGGTGGACAGGCAAACCGCCTCCTCGAAAATGCCTCAGGGTCGGATTCATTCGGAAAGACGGTGTGTTTCGCTGCCTGAGGATCCCACAGCCGCTTCCCGATCGGCCTCACGCCCACGCGATCCCATTGCGATACGACGATCACAGGTTCAGCTGAGGGCTGACGGCTGATCGCTTGCAGCTGCCTTCTGCCGTTTGCCTTCTGCCTGCCCTTCCTCATTCCTCTCGCAATCCCAGATTCGTCAGCAGCCGCGCCAGGTAGGTCCGCTGCAGGCCCAGCATCTCCGCCGCCCGGGACTGGTTGCCCCCGGCCTTCTCAAGGCTCTCGCGGATCAGCACGCGCTTGTACTCGTCCACCGCCTCGTGGAACGGCAGACCGGTGTCCGCCCGGATCTCGCCCGTCGCCGCCTTGCCGCTCACCACCTGCGCGGGCAGCCACTCGGGCTCGATCCACTCACCGACACCGAGGACCACGGCGCGCTCGATCGTGTTGGCGAGCTCCCGCACGTTTCCCGGCCAGGAGTAGGCCACCAGGCATTCCATCGCGTCGTCCGAGATCCCTTTAAAGTGCCGCTTGGCCTCTCGGCTGTACCGCTCCAGGAAGTGGGCCGCCAGTGCGGGAATGTCCTCCGCGCGTTGTCGCAACGGCGGCAGCGTGAGCGAGACCACGTTCAGCCGGTAAAACAGATCCTCACGGAACTCCCCCTGCGTCAGCGCCTCCTCGAGATTCCGGTTCGTCGCCGCGAGCACTCGGACGTCGGCCTGGAGAGGCCTGGTGCCCCCCAGTCGCTCGAACAGCCCGTCCTGCAGTACGCGGAGCAGCTTGGCTTGAAGCTCGGGCTTCAGTTCGGCGATCTCGTCCAGCAGGATGGTCCCGCCCCTCGCGATTTCGAACTTCCCCTTCTTCTGTTCGGTTGCGCCGGTAAAGGCGCCTCTCTCGTGCCCGAACAGCGTGCTCTCCAGCAGCTGGTCCGGCAGTCCCGCGCAGTTCACCGCGACAAAGGGGCCGTTCCGCCGGGGGCTCCACGCGTGGATGGCCTGGGCAAGCACCTCCTTGCCCGTACCGCTCTCGCCCAGCACGAGCACGGTGGCGTCGCTCTCCGCCGCGCGCCGGGCCGTGGCCGCCACCTCCACCACCAACGGGGCCTCGCCGATGAAGGCCGGCGTCTGCTCTCGGATGGCCTCCTGCAGGGCGGCGTGCTCGCGCCTGAGCGCCGTCGCCGCCAGCGCCTTGTCCAGCACCACCTCGATCCGCCCCGTGTCGAACGGCTTCTCCACGAAGTCGAACGCCCCCAGTCGCATGGCCTCCACCGCGCGCTCCACGCTCCCGTGCGCCGTGATCATCACCACGACGGGATCCAGACGCTCTTCGCGCAGCTGTTTGAGCACGCCGAAGCCGTCGAGCTGGGGCATTCGGATGTCCAGGAAGACCACGTCGGGGGCCTCGCGCCGGATCGCCTCGAAGCCGTTGACGCCGTCGACCGCCGTGACGGGGATATGGCCCATCGCCTCCAGCCGGTCGGACAGCAGCTCGCGGATGTCGGAATCGTCGTCGATGATCAGAATCGTCTCACCGGCCATGTTCCATCCCTTCCTGGAAGGGCGCTGCGACAACGGTCAGGTTCCGATCAAGGTTACGTCTCACGAACGTTCAGGTCCAGGATCCACCGGCACCATCTTGTGAGACCGCGCCGGGGTCGTCCACGGTGGCTGGGTTTCTACTTTTCGCGTCTTTCGCGCTTTTCGTAGTTCCCCGGTCTTCGCCAAGCCCGGTTAGCTGATCCCCAGGATCTCATTGATCTTCTGCATCAGCGTGTCCGGATCGAACGGCTTCAGCACGAAATCCACCGCGCCTTTGCCCTTCGCCGTCTCCGCCACGTTCTTCACCGTGGACGCGCTGATCATCAGCACCGGGATCTCCGGGTTCGTCTTCTGCAGCTCGACCAGGGCCTCCATCCCGCTGATCTCCGGCATCTGGATGTCCAGCAGGATCAGGTCGGGCGCGTCCTCCGCCACGGCTGCGTACCCGTCTCGCGCGCAGAGCACCGACCGAACGTCGAACCCGGTGGCGATGAGCCGGTCTTCGAGCACCTCGACGATATCGGGCTCGTCGTCGATGATGAGGATCTTGGCTTTGGGCATGGCGTCATTCCTCTCGGCAAGAAGATCAAATGCAACCACAGATGAACGCAGATAGACACCGATGATGAAGCCCCAAGTTCCGTGCTTGGGTGCTCACGCCGGTGTCACATCCTGCACGAGCGGAGCTGAGCTGCCCCGCCCTCCCAGACCCGTTCTGACGCACGGAGTTGGTGCATGCTCCACGTTCCTATCCGTGTTC
>JASLMQ010000946.1 GCA_030746455.1 Candidatus Latescibacterota bacterium | reverse complement strand
TATGCACTGACGACATCGAGGTAGGCCGGCCATGACACTACCCAAGGACGGCAAGCTGCTGCGTGTTTTCATTGGGGAGAGCGACAAGCACGAGGGCCAGCCGCTCTACGAGTGGATCGTTCACAAGGCCAGAGAGCGTGGGCTGGCGGGGGCAACCGTGCTGCGCGGGCTCGAGGGGTACGGCGCGCACAGCCGTCTGCACACGGCGAAGGTCCTGCGACTGTCGAGCGACCTCCCGATCGTGGTTGAGATCGTGGACACCGAGGAGAAGATCGAGTCGTTCCTTCCCTTGATCGACGAGGCCGTGGACGAGGGCCTGGCGACGGTGGAAGGCGTCGAGGTCCGGTTCTATCGATCGGGCACAGGGGAGTAGGCGGATCAGCCTGTCGCGGCCCGAGCATCCACAAGGCAGGGTTGCCGGACCGGGACCGCGCTCCCGGCAGCATAGCACGGTTCTACCTTGACTCAGGCAAGAGATATACATACATTGTATTTATGGATATACTGCGGTTCGAATGGGACAGGCGGAAAGACAAAGCCAATATCAGGAAGCACGGCATATCCTTTAGGGAGGCTCGTGCGGTCTTCTATGACGAGCACGCTGTTCAATTCTACGATCCTGATCACTCGGAAGAGGAGGATCGCTTTGTACTGATAGGAATGAGTATCAAGCTGCGGGTTGTCGTGGTTTGCCACTGCTTCCGAGAGGACGAACTGGTGGTGCGCATCATATCGGCCCGGAAGGCCAACAGGTCTGAGGAGAAAGACTACTGGAGACAAAGGCGATGAGAGATCACTACGACTTCTCAAAGATGAAGGGACGGAAGAACCCCTACACCAAGTATCTCAAGCAGCCGGTCACCATGCGGCTTGATCGTGACATTGTGACGTATTTCAAGTCCATGGCAGAGGAAACGGGCATTGCCTACCAGAGCCTGATCAACCTCTACCTCCGGGACTGTGCGGTGAATGAGCGGAAGCTTGAACTGCGGTGGACTCCATAGAGTGGAGGATCCAGTGCGGGAAGGATACGGCGGGTACGCTACGCGTTCCCGCCGGACGTCTTGCGGGCCATCATCCCCATCTCGCGTCCTGCGATTGGGCGCTCTACTATCTTTCGCAACGCTTCTGGTCGTTGCGACAACCTGTATCGAGGATCGTCGGACTATGAATGCTAGCGAAGGCGCAGCTGGACCCAAGTCCTCAGAGACCATCGAGACCAGCGGAGCGACCACGCTTCAGGCGGAGGCCGCCGGGATCGATCCCGGACGGGCTGAGGTCGTTGAGCAGAACACGTTCGACAGCGGAGAGGGCGTCTCCCTGAAGGACGGGGTGGCCGCCAACGTCGGATCTCTGGACGCCGAGCCCGATCTGGTCTTCAGGGTTCGGGCCTCGGAGGCCGGGCGGTATGTGATCCGCACTCACGCCGCCACGGACGCAAGGGGAACCGAGGCCATGCGTGTGGCCCAGCGCAAGCATGACTCGATATTCATGACCGTCGCGCTTGGCGAGGCGCGGCCCACCCAGCGGGTGGTGTTCGTGCCGTGGAGCCGCCCCGAGAGCTGCACGCAGACGGCGGGCAAGTTCGATCTCAGTGGGAAGGAAGAGGAGATCCGGATCTGGCTGCCCGAAGGGATGCGCCTGGACTATCTGGAGGTCAGCCCGTACATCTCGCCGGAGGTGCCAGCAGCCGCGGAGGCCTACCGGCCGACGGTTGTGCCGCCCCCGTCCCGCCCGCGGCTATGGGTGAACGAGAGTTCGCTCCCAACGGTTCGAGCGAACCTGACGAAGGGCGAGAACGCGCCGATCTGGGACAAGGTGAGAGAAGCGGCCGCGGAGCCCTTCCTGTTCGAGGTCGATCCCGGTGCGGAGGCGAAGTACAACACGCCGCTCGAAAACGCGGCAGCGGCCAAGGCCTTCGTCTACTTGATGACGGGAGACGAAGCCCTCGGCCGAGAGGCCGTGACGCTGATCCGTGACTACCTGGCGGCGGTGGAGTTCGGGAACCTGCTGGATATCACGCGAGAGATCGGGCGGGCGATCTACGCGGCCGCACGGGTCTACGACTGGTGCTACGACCTGATGTCATCGGACGAGCGAGAGAGCATCCGCAGCAACCTGATGCGTCTGGCCGATGACATGGAGATCGGCTGGCCGCCGTTCAAGCAGATGATCGTGAACGGGCATGGCAACGAGGCCCAGGTGAACCGCGACCTCCTCTGTTTGGCCATTGCTGTCTACGACGAGGATCCGGTTCCCTATCAGTACTGCGCCTACCGGATTCTGGAGGAGCTGGTGCCGATGCGCCGTTTCGAGTACCAGTCTCCGCGGCACAACCAGGGGGTGAGCTACGGGCCGTACCGGTTCGGCTGGGATCTGCACTCGGCCTGGCTGTTCTACCGCATGAGTGGCGAGCGCGTGTTCGACGACAACATCGCCGATGTGTGCAAGTTCTGGCTCTACATGCGCACGCCGAATGGGGAGACGCTCAGAGACGGCGACGGCTTCTCGGACGGCAGGCGCGCGAGTCTGGGCGCCACAGCCCTGCTGAGCTCCGCGTATGGCAACGATCCGGTCGTGAAGGGCGATTACCTTCGTCTGGGTGGCCGGGAGCACGACCCGATCCAGGTGCTCTTGCTCAACGACCCGGACCTGAAGGCGGCGGAGGGCTTAGATTCGTTGCCGCTGACGATCGATTTCGGCCCGATCCTCAGCTCGATGATCGTTCGGACCGGGTGGAACATGGGCACGGACGTGTCCGATGTGGTGGTGGAGATGAAGGGCGGCGGCTACCACTTCGGCAACCATCAGCACTCCGACGCAGGCAGCTTCCAGATCTACTACCGTGGGCTTCAGGCGGCGGATCTTGGGCAGTACCACTTCTACGGCACGCCCTACGATACAAACTTCTGCAAGCGATCGGTCTCGCACAGCATGATGCTGGCGGTCGATCCCGATGAAGCGTTCCGCCAGTGCAATTCCAACG
>JASLMQ010000945.1 GCA_030746455.1 Candidatus Latescibacterota bacterium | reverse complement strand
GTACTTTATTATTTGACATGAGGCACTCCTTCCACAGACTGATCACGCTGATCTGGCTGATCTTGGCACTCTTTGTGTCATATGGACCGGCAGGCGCCTTCGTGGTCTGTGTCGAGCAAGCCGGCAACACGCACATCGAGCCCGCAGGACCGGATGGCCGGTGCGCCCTCGATTCGGCAGCCGCGCAGTCCTCATCCGGCGATGACTGCCGTGAGTGCATAGACCTTGCCTTCCAGACCGATGTCGGTCCCCATACGCCTGGGATAAAGGACGTCAGCCGGCTCTGCTTTGCGCCCGCAGTGTCAGACACCCGGCATTCCGTCAACCCGGCTGATCCCGGATTCATACTTCGCAACACTGAGAGTTTAGCCACACGATCCCTCCCTATTCATCTGCAAAGTACTGTCCTCCTCATCTGATCCTTCAGAACACGTAGAGCATCCGCCGGCGGTTTGAGGCGCCATCTGGCGTTTGAGGCCCATAGCGTGAACGTGTGTCCTGGAGGATTTTATGCATCTGATTCATTCCATCTACATCTGCATCTTTCTCGTTTCCGTGCCGCTGCAGTCGGTGTGTGCGGGGTCGCGTCAGCTGACACGTGGCCAAGCTGTGGAGTTCGCCCTTGAGTCAAATCCGAGGGTAGCCGCGGCATACGCGGAATGGCAGGCGGCGAGGTCTCGTAAGCTGATCGCGCTGGCTCCGGAAGATCCCGAGCTCGAGATCGAGTACGAGGAATTGCCCGGCGTGTTTGATATCGGGCAGTACGGCGAGCGGAGCATCGGCATCACTCAGCGGATCGAATGGCCTCTCAAGTGGTGGTACCGTCAGCGCGCCTCAGCGCAGGGCGCAGAGTCCGTTCGATTCTCAGCCTATGAGACCACTCGACTCGACGTCGAGGCTGAGGTAAGCGTGGCTTTCGACCGCGTCCTCGCTGATCGAAAGATCGTGGCCGCCGCCGAGGAGAATCTGCTCTTGGCGAAGGACCTTGCTGCGAAGTCCCGCACTCGGTTCGATGCCGGCGACGTCCCTCGTCTGGAGGTGATGAGATCGGAGGTCCAGGTCGGCCTATCGGAGAACGCAGTGGCCGAGGCAACAGCGGCGCTTGCAGCGTCGAGAGCCTCTCTGGCGATGGTCCTCGGTCGTGATGGGTCGGCTCCCATCGAAGTCGTCGGAGAACTGCAAGTGGATACGACCTCTTACGAGCTAGAAACGCTTAAGCGTAAAGCCCTGGATCAGCGACCCGACCTGCGGGGTGCCCAGCATGCCCTGTCGCGTGCCCGTCTATCCAGGTCGGAGACCATTGCGGCGCTACTCCCGGGTTTGAGTCTGGGGGTGTCCCGGCAGACGATAGGGGAACCCGGTACACGATCCTCGTCCTGGAGGACCACGTTCGGGATCGAGATCCCGATCTGGGCACCGTTCCGGCAGCGAGGTGAGGTGTCGGTTGCGAGTGCCGAAGCACGCCAGGCAGAAGCCGAACACGAGAATCTGAAGCAGGAGGCGCTTGGCGAAGTGGTGTCGAGCCACGCCGCTCTTGAGGCCGCGCGCAACAGGGTCAAGGTTCTCGAGTCCGGGGTGCTTAAGCTGGCAGAAGCCGCAGGCCAAGCCGCCTCTGAGAACTACCGACAGGGAAAGGCTTCCTACCTGGAGGTCCTGGAGGCACGAAGGACGCTGATAGAGGCACGAATCGCCCATACCGAAGCTCTGTTCGACTACCATCGATCCCGTGCCGAACTGGAACGGGCAGTTGGAGGATCCCTTTGACGCGAAGACCCAGAACGAAGGGGAGGACAAAATGCCCTCGAAACACCATTACAGCGTGAGTCGGACCACGGCCCGATGCGTGGTCGTGACGGCGGTCATCTTCACAATGACAGCGCTTGCAGCTTGCAGCGATTCGGGTTCGGAAGCAGTCGGCAAAGACGAGCATAGCAGTGGCATCGTTACCAAGGTTGCCCACGTACATGCGAAAGACGGCGAGACATGCTTCATATGCGATCCCACAAAGCGGGAGAAGGGCCGGCTGTGGTGCAAGGAACACGGGCGCTACGAAGATCGGTGCTGGCTCTGCCACCCGGAGCTGCAGGACAAGGGCAGGCCGTACTGTAACGAGCACTTCCTGTATGAGGACGAATGTCACTTGTGCCGTCCTGAGGTGAAGACGCCATCAACCGGAAACGCTGCAGGCGCGCCGTCCCAGGCCACCGGATCCGTCTTGTTCTGCAATGAGCACATGGTGGCAGAGAGCGAGTGCGGTATCTGCCAGCCGGGACTGGCCTCTTCACTCGAACCGGGACAGAGCCTGCTGGTGCGGATGCCTTCTGCGAACTCCGCATCTAAGGCAGGGGTTCGAATCGAGAGGCCACGCCGCAGCGAGCTGATGCCCGGGGTGGAGGCGCTCTGCGAGGCGGACTACAACCGCAATGCGATGACCCGGATCACGCCGTTGACGTCGGGGATCATAGTCCGGGTTGCCGTGGACGTCGGGGATCGCGTAGAGGCTGGCGAGCTTCTCGCGGAGCTACATTCCGCAGAGGTCGCCCGCGCCAAGAGCGGGTATCTGGCGGCCCTGGTCAACCGTGATATCCGGAAGCAGACGTTCGAACGGGAACGGAATCTTGCGAAGGAGAGCATCGGCGCACGGAAGGATCTGCTGCAGGCGGAAGCGGACTACCGAGTAGCCCGGCTCGACGCCCGGAGCACCCGCCAGATGCTCGTCAATCTTGGCTTGTCGGCCGAAGCGATCGCGGAGATCGAGCGTTCCGACGATGCATCCGCGACGTACACGCTTCGCGCCCCCTTCAGCGGCACCTTGACCGATCGTACCGCCGTTGCGGGGCAGGCGGTGGCGTCTGGCGAAGCACTGTTTACGCTCACAGACCTCTCGAGCCGATGGCTGACGCTGTCCCTTCCGGCAGACCGTCTGCAGGACATCCGCGTGGGGCAGCCGGTATCAGTCGAGTTCGACGATCTTCCCGGTGAGGAGGTACGGGGGGAACTCGCCTGGGTGGATGCCGCGGTGGATCCACGGACGCGGCTGGTACGCGCGAGGGCGGTGACCACGCACGACGTCGGCCGGGTGAAGGCCGGCATGTTCGGGCGCGCGAAGGTATTCACTGGTTTGACCGTGCCCGGTGTGCTCGTGCCGAGCGAAGCGGTCCAGTACCACGAGCGCCATCCCTACGTTTTCGTGCGCAGGGAACCGGACCTCTTCGCGCTGAGGCGCGTGACCGTGGGCACCGCCGCGGCGAACACGACCGAGATCCTGTCAGGTCTGCATCCCGACGAGGCGGTTGTGGCATCGGGAGTCCTCGTGATGTCTGAGTTCCTCAAGTCCCGTCTGGGCGCGGGCTGCGTGGACGATTGACCCCAACCGACTGCTTCGCGTGAGGTACCTATGTTAGGACATATCGTCGAGTACGCGGTCCGGAACAGGCTCCTGGTCCTGCTCCTGTTCGCTGGCGGAATTGCAGTCGGTGCCTGGTGCCTGGTTCATCTGCCGGTGGATGCGTTTCCGGACACCACACCGGTCCAGGTTCAGATCAACACCGTTGCTCCGGCCCTGAGTCCCGAGGAGATCGAGCAGCAGATCACGCTTCCCGTCGAGCTATCCATTGGGGGGCTGCCGGGTCTGGTCGACGTTCGCTCCGTGTCGAAGTTCGGCTTTTCCCAGGTGGTGGCGACGTTCGACGACGCCACGGAGATTACGGTGGCGCGGCAGTACATCTCCGAACGGATCAGCGGCGTGGAGCTCCCGCTGGGCATCCAGCGCCCTCAGCTGGGCCCCATCTCCACCGGCCTGGGTGAGATCTTTCACTATGTCCTTCGGTCCGAGAACCCCGCTCGCAGCCTCGGGGAACTGCGAACCCTCCACGATTGGGTGGTGAAGCCGGAACTGCGGAAGGTACCGGGCGTGGCGGAGGTGAATTCCTGGGGCGGCGATGTCCGCCAGTACCACGTGGTGGTCTCGCCGGAGGCCCTCGTCAAGTATGAGCTGACGCTGGATGACGTTTATGAGGCGCTCGAAGCGAACAACCGGAACGTGGGCGGAGGGGTCATCACATCCGGCGGATGGTCTCAGCTCGTGCAGGGCGTTGGCCGGGTGTCGAACATCGAGGATATCGAAGGCGTGGTGGTCGCTTCCTATGCCGGCAATCCCGTCCGCATCCAGGACGTGGCCGAGGAGGTGAGGATCGACCGAGAAATCCGCCGGGGCGCCGTGACGGCCGACGGCCGAGGAGAAGTGGTGCTGGGTCTCGCATTCATGCTGATGGGGGAAAATGGCAAGGGGGTCACCGAACGCCTGAAAGCCCAGTTGGACAACGTTCGGCCGTTCCTGCCCGACGATGTGATCGTCGAGATCGTGTACGAGCGAACGGAGCTGACCCGCTCGGTCATCCAAACGGTCGAGCACAATCTGGCGGCGGGCGCGGTACTGGTTGTGCTGGTTCTATTCGTACTCCTGGGGAACCTTCGTGCGGGGATGCTGGTCGCCCTCGTAATCCCTGTGGCGATGCTGTTCGCAGTGCTTGGGATGTACGAGTTCGCCATCGTGGCCAGTCTGCTGAGCCTCGGCGCCATCGACTTCGGCATTATCATCGACGGGTCGGTGGTGATGACGGAGGCGAATATACGCAACCTCTCGGAACGTTCGCGAGCGCTTGGCAGGCCGTTGACGGCGAAGGAGCGTGCGGACACGATCATCGCCTCGGGAAGGGAGATGGCGCGCCCTATCACGTTCGGCATCGGCATCATCCTGATCGTTTTCCTGCCGATTCTGACGCTTCAGGGCATCGAGGGGAAGATGTTCAAGCCGATGGCCTGGACCTTCATGTTTGCGCTGCTGGCCGCGCTGGTGATCTCCCTCACGCTGTCGCCGGTCCTGGGTAGCATCTTCCTGCCGGAACGGGAAAGCCGCCGGAAGGACCCGTTGGAACGGTGGGTCGTTCCGTCATACGGACGTCTGCTCGACCTGGCGGCTCGCCACCGGTCGGCTGTGCTGGGCGGGGTGGTCCTACTGCTGGCGCTAACCGGCTGGCAAGCGATGAGGCTGGGGGGCGAGTTCATTCCGCGGTTGAGTGAAGGGTCGGTCACCATCAATACGATCCGCCTGGCGGGCGTTTCCATCGAGCAGTCGGTGGACTACAACACGCGCATCGAACGCATTCTGCGGGGAGCGTTTCCAGATGAAGTGCGGCACGTGTGGAGCCGTATCGGGACCGCCGAAGTGGCCACCGACCCAATGGGAACGGAGCTGACGGACATCTTCGTATCCCTCACCCCCCGTGGGAGGTGGACGCGTGCCGAGAGTCAGGCCGAGCTTGTGGCCGCCATGCAGGAAGAACTCGCCGACCTTCCCGGCCTGAACATGGTCTTCACCCAACCGATCGAGATGCGGCTCAACGAGATGATCTCCGGCATCCGGTCGGACCTGGGCATCAAGATCTACGGGGACGATTTCGAGGAACTGGTGAGGATCAGCGACGACATTCAGCGCGTGCTTCTGCAGACTCCCGGCCAATCAGACATCGCCGCCGATCAGTTGACGGGCCAGCCGCTACTTCGCGTGGTGGTGGACCAGCCGGCCCTTGCCCGCCACGGCGTGCCGGCCGGGCACGTGCTGGAGTTCGTGGAGGCCGTCGGGGGGCATCACGTGGGCGAGGTGTATGAAGGCCAGCGCCGCTTCGACCTGGCGGTGCGGCTGCCCGACGACTACCGACGTAATCCCCGGCTTCTCGAGAAGATGCCGGTTTCGACGGAGAGCGGCCAGCGCATCCCGCTCCGGATGCTGGCGTCGATCCAGGACACGACCGGGGTGTCCACCATCAACCGGGAGTGGGGGCGACGGGTCATGCGAGTGCAGTGTAATGTCGTGGGGCGAGACGTGACGTCGTTTATCGACGAAGCCCGGAAACGCATCGCAGCCGATGTCCACCTGCCCACGGGCTACATCATCGAATGGGGCGGCCAGTTCGAGAATCTCGAACGAGCTCGGGACCGACTGGCCCTCGTCGTTCCAGCCACCCTCCTGATGGTGTTCTTCCTGCTTCTTCTGAGCCTGAAGCGCATCCGGGAGGTGCTGCTGATCTACACGGGTATCCCCTTCGCCCTGGTCGGCGGCGTATTCGCGCTGGCCCTGCGCGGGATGCCGTTCAGCGTCAGCGCGGCCATCGGCTTCATCGCGTTGTCCGGCATCGCGGTCCTGAACGGCCAGATCATGGTCACCGCGATCCGCAGCTTCCTCGACCGGGGGAACGCGCTCAAGGAATCCGTCACCGGCGCCGCCATGCAGCGGCTGCGCCCCGTCCTCGCCACCGCCGTTACGGATGCCGCGGGCTTCGTGCCGATGGCGATTTCCACAGGCGTCGGGTCCGAGGTCCAGCGGCCGCTGGCAACCGTGGTGGTGGGCGGCGTGCTGACCTCAACGGCACTCACCTTGTTCGTGCTTCCGTTGCTGTATCTGATGTTTCAGGCGAGAGGAAAGGGCGCGGGGAGCGAAGCGTGATCATTCGCACGATGCGTAACGTCCGAACTAAGAACCTCCACGTGCTTGCTCCAGAGGTGTTCGCCTGCGGATGAGACACGAGAAGGAAGCACGCCCCGTCGACACCCATCAGGACTCATGAGGGCCTCTGGGCGTGTGTTACAGCGTGCGCTACGTTTCTATAAGTGGTTGTTTATAAACGGCCATCGCCTACTCTACAAGCAGGGGGTCACTGGTTCGGGTTCCACCTCCGCCAAGGCTTCGGTGGACAGGCCATTATCGCCCACCATACACGTTGCGTCAGAACAGGACGTCCTGCGGCATCGCCCAGAATTCAGATCACGGGGACGGGCCGATGAAACGCATTGTCGTCACTGGCGCCAAAGGCGCCACCGGCAAGAGCATTGCCAGGATCCTGGAGAGGTCCGGATATGATGTCGTTCCGCTGGATATCGTTCCTCCGGCGCCTGCAGAAGCAGGCTATGTCCAGCTCGATCTGGTGAAGGACTCGGGACTCAATGACGTGTTCGCCGGAGCCGATGGCGTGATCCACATGGGCAGTGTCCCCTGCGATGCGTTCTGGTCTCAGACGACCGTCCGCTGAATGTCGCCGCCGATGACGTCTACCTGGACGTACCTGTTCGCGAGTTGATTGCCGAGTTTCTGCCGGCAGCCACGCAGGTTGACGCGGTCGTCGACGGCCATGCCTGTCCATTCTCGAACAAAGCCCTGAAGAAGGCCCTGGGCTGGTCCGCGGACTACTCCTGGCAGCGGATCCGAGACGAAGCCGCGGGAGGATCAGGCTGCCACGAGGAGAGATCTGAGACCGAGTAGACCCCACCGGCAGATACCACAGATCTCGCCAGGCCAAGGCCGCTTGAGTCAACGTCGAGTAGACCCGTATCGTCCTCCAAGCTACTGTAGTGCAAAGGCCTGCGTGGTATCGCGCAGGCCATTCGTCTGGACCAATCGATGGACCCATATATATGGGTTGACTGCTATGGGTATATTGCCGATATTGACGCTATGAAGACGACACTCGACATATCCGACAGCCTGCTCAACCGGGCAAAGCGGCTGGCTCGGGAGCAGAAGGTGACCCTTCGCAGTCTCGCCGAAGAGGGGCTCCGAATGGTGATCGAGAAGCGCGCGAGCAGGGGGCCGTGCAGGGTTCAGCCCGTTACCTTCAAGGGAAAGGGTCTCTCGCCGGAGTTCGAGGGGGCAAGCTGGGAACGCATCCGTGAGGTCGCCTACGAGGGGCGCGGCGCATGACCGCCGTGGATACGAACCTGCTTGTCTATGCGCATCGTGAGGATGCCGAGTTCCATCAGCAGGCGCTGGCAGCGCTTCTGGAGCTGGCGGAAAGCGGCAACCGGTGGGCCATTCCGTGGCCCTGCCTGCACGAGTTCCTCGCCATCACCACGCACCCGAGGCTCTACAGGCCTCCAAGCCCAACGGCGACTGCTCTGAAGGCTCTGGATGCCTGGCTGGTCTCCCCAATGTGTGAGATGATAGGCGAGGAATCAGGCTACTTGGAGGTGTTGAAGAGACTTGCTATCGATGGCCGGATCGCAGGCCCTGCGGTCCACGACGCACGCGTTGCAGCCATCTGCACTCACCACGGCGTGCAGACGCTCTGGACGGCCGACCGTGATTTCTCCCGGTTCGGGACGCTCAAGGCCCACAATCCCCTGGCCGTGAGATAGGACCGAGTGGATGCCAGGACTTGCATCTATGCCTTTCTGAAACAATGGTTTGTGCATTGATATGTGCAAGCCGTCGTTGAGTTTGGGGCTCGTCGTGAGGCAGCGGACCAATCGTCCTGAATCCTGCGGCATGAGTGTTCTAGTGTTGACTCTGAAATACACATGAGCAGATTGGGCTATGGCCCCGCGTGACCGATTCCGGACCCCGGTTCGAGAACATGATGGCCGGCCATCTCCTGAAGTACTGCTACCAGGCGGAGGACGCGGAGGGGGAGGAGCATGGAATACCGTGAGATCGGCACCACCGGGCTGCGCGTCTCGCCTCTGTGCCTCGGCACGATGACCTTCGGCAGTCCCGTCGGGGAGAGGGATGCCATAGATATCGTGCGCCGGGCGCTGGACCACGGGATCAACTTCATCGACACGGCGAACATGTACGAAGGATACGCACGCACCATCGGCTCGCCGGGAGGCGTGGCCGAACAGATCCTGGGCAAGGCATTGGCGGGGAGGCGCGACCAGGCCGTTCTGGCCACCAAGGTCGGGATGAAGATCGGTCCCGAGGACGACGATGAAGGCCTGAGCCCGGCGCACATCCGACGTGAGTGCGACCGCAGCCTCGCGCGGCTGGCTACGGACCGGATCGATCTGTACTACATGCACAAGCCGGACGATCGTACGCCGATCGGGGATTCGATCGAGGCGTTTTCCGATCTCATTCAGGAAGGCAAAGCACGGCACTGGGGGGTGTCCAACTTCGACGCCGACCAGGTGCGCCAGGTGATGGCGAGCTGCCTCGAAGGCGGCTGGCCGCGCCCGGCCGTGCATCAGCCCCCCTACAGCCTGATCAACCGGGGCATCGAGCAGGACCTGCTGCCTCTCTGCCGGGAGGAGGGGATCGCGGTGGTGCCCTACCAGGTGCTGCAGGGAGGGCTTCTCACCGGCAAGTACACGGACAATTCCGCACTGCCCGAGGGTACGCGCGCGGCCGAGAAACCCGATTGGATTCCCATGCTGAAGGACGACGAAGCGCTGGCGGAGGTCGAGCGGCTGCGCGCGCAGGCCGAGGCGGAAGGGATAAGTCTGTACGATTA
>JASLMQ010000944.1 GCA_030746455.1 Candidatus Latescibacterota bacterium | reverse complement strand
CGTGCAGAGCCCGGCAGTTTGAACGCGTCTCCGACCTGCGCGAGCTTCTCCCCGTCGATGTCGCACACCGCCGCCACCTCCACGCGGGGATGCGCGCTGAACACGTTGACGAATCCCCTCCCGCGTGACAGACCCACGATTCCCACCTTCCACGTCTTCATGGCTCCCTCCCTTCGTCGTACAGCGTTCTCAGCAAGTCAAGTGCTTCGTCAACCAGATGGGATACCCCCTCGGCCGAAGGCCGTGCGCTGCGTGCGATCAGCGACTCGTAGCCCCCTGCCTCCCACGCCTCGGGCGTCACCAGATAGCCCAGATGGTCCCCAGCGTATCCAACCGGATAGGTCCAGGTGAATGGGCTCTCCCGTTTTATCCGCAGACCCAGCTCGACGAAGGGCTCCCCCGGCAGGCTCACGAACCCCACGTCTCCGATCCTCCACGCCTGTAGCACCGTCGTCGCCTCCGTCTCACCCCGCTCCCGCATCAGCTCGACCTCCCGGCGGAAAACCTCCTGTGCCTCTGGTGACCAGCCAGAGGACCGTATGCGCTCCTCCTGATCCACGGAGAAGTCCCGGTACGGTACCGCCACCTCCCGTTTCAGCGCGCCAAGAGACGTCGCGCTCTTCAACGGCACCCGGCCCTCGAGCTGCCCGGCGATGACGCTGGCCAGGGCCTCGCCCACCGCTTGGTACCTGGGCCCCGTGCTGTTCTGATCCGCGAACGTCCCCGGCAGAAACAGCGTCGACACCTCGCTCCCGAGCCGTTCGCGGATCTGCGCCGCGACCACCCCGGGGTAATCGGCGCTGAATCGGGGTCCGAAGTTCGTGGCCGTGTGGAGCGTGAAATGAAACAGCACCGCGAGCAGCCCGCCGTCCGCGCCATCGAACGCCAGGATCCCGATCTCGGGATCGATGGGGCCGGCCGATCCGACGGACTGCACGTCCTCGGCCCGACCCAGGTTCCACGTGTTGACGGCCCGGCCATCCTTGAAGACCACCCGTCTGTTGTGCGCAAGACCCGTGTGGAATCCCCGAAGCCGGCTTATCCGGGCCGGAACCTTGGCCGCGTCCGCCTCTGCGATGCACCGTGCAAAGGCGTCGGCGATACCGTCCAGCCACGCGTCGTCGATGTCGCCGTCGGTTTGGTCCAGCAGCGGCGCGGAGTAGGGGCCGGTGTGCGTGTGGCTCGCCGCCCAGACGATGTGGTCGCACGGAATCCCGCTCCGCTCGCTCGCCAGTTCGACGGCCCGGTCTCCCTCAGCCCGTCCCACGGCAATAAGATCGAAGATCCCGTAGGCCAGCCGCCGGCCCTCCGATTCCAGCACGACCGCCTTCACGTAGAGCGGATCGTCAATGCCTTCTGAAGCCCTCGGCCACAGGCTGCCCGCCAGCGCGGTCCCGACCGGCGGAGTGATCTCCACCTCGGCCGTTCCCACCAACAGATCGTTCCCGGTTCCCTGTTCCACGTCCTGTGCTCCTTCTGCCTCTTTCGCGCCTTTCGTAGTTCCGCCGTTCAGGCCAACGGACAGATGCCCCTCAGGCCTGTCCCTCCCTACCCCCCTGTCGCAGGAAGGGTAAGCGCACGGCCGACGCCGGATCCTGGCGAACCACGAGCGGGTGTTGGTTGAGAGAGTTGAGCTCGGAGGGACCTCGCTCGGTTCCCGGATCGTGGAACCCGATCACCATCTCATGGGTCCACGCGGCCCCCTCCGCCGTGTACATGAAACCGGCTTTGTCCTCGTAGTTGTTGACGAAGTGGCCGACCTCCTTCGAGAACGGATAGCGCTGCCAGAAGCCGACGCAAAGCTCACCGTCTTCCGCGGAAAAGCTCGTCGGGTAGATCTGCCAGGCGTGGCGAAGCGACACGCTCACCGCTCGGCCGTCTTCGCCCTCCATTGCGACCCATCCTCCGAGCCTCGCGCCTTCCTGCAGCGTCTTTTCAGCGGAGGTGACGGTGAAGTGGTCCGCTTCGTCCTGGTGGACCCGCACGCGCGTGCCGGATCCCAGCGGGGCTCTCAGGGCCAGGCCCTCGTACTCGGAAAGCCCGACGTGCATGGTCGCTTCGCCGGCCGTCTGAGGCTTGAACCGCATCGAGATCTCGCGTATGCCTCCGTTGACGTCCTGTACCATCCACGTGATCGTATGGGTGAGGCGCACGAAGGGCTCACCTTCGTAGAACTGGTATCGGAGGTTCAACCGTGCCAGCGCCGTTCCGTCTTCGGCCCGGAAAGTTCCGCGCGCCTCCACCGATGCCCGGGCTGGCGTGGATCCCAGGAGGGAGGCAGCCCAATCACAGAGGACCCCCGGGATCTCCCTCGTCCCGTCATCGGCCACCAGAACGTGGGTAACCTCCGCTGGACCCAGCATAGGCGTGTTGTTAAGGGTGACAGACTCGAACAGCCTGGGATTGTGCCGGGAGATGGTCGCACGCAACGGGCCTGTGGACACCATGAAGTAGTCGGACGTGTCCACGGCCACGGGATCGCCCTCGGGGGCCTTCGGGGCGGCTCCGAGTTCGAAATGGTATTTCCTGTCCGTACTTGCCCGGAAGTGGAGCAGCAGCCGCTTGACGCGCTCGTGACCGGCGTCCCACCACCCGGTCGCTTCGGCTTCGAAGGGCATTAATTGCCCCCTGTCGTCCACGATCCGCCCGATGGGCACGGACGCGAGCTCACCGTCGGGGAACACGAGGCCGACCGACACTGGGAAGTCACGAACGACCTGCTTACGTTCGGTCGGCTCCAGGACCTCAAGCGCAATCCGCTTCGACTCCGCCATACTCTCTCCGCACAGCCCCGGTGTGGCCACCAGCAGGAACGCGAGCAGACCCACTGACGACAGACCATTGACCACGGGAGAATCGGCCTTGCGGCTCATTGGCGTCGCCTGCCCTCCGAAGCTTGAGCGGAGGAGGGTTGTCCGTCGTCCGTCGTCAGTCCTTGATCGCCTTTCCCGGCGTCGGCCCATCCAGCTTCAGCAGCCGTTTCCCGTCGGTAAACCCCTCCGGCCGTCCTTCGAGCTCATCGATCAGCCGCTGCCGCCACATCGCGATCTCGGCCGCGTAGTCGGGGTTGTCGGCCAGGTTCGTCATCTCGCGCGGGTCGGTCTCCAGGTCGAAGAACTGCTCCGCGCCCTGTCCCGGCAGCCAGACATACTTGCACCGCCCGTCCGTCAGGTATTGCATGCCGCTGTCGGTCGAAGGAACCTCGGCACACTCACCGTGGAGGTATTCCCGCCAGGGGGTGTTGCCGTCTTGGATCAGGGGAAGCAGGCTTTCGCCGTCCACCGAATCGGGCACAGGGACCCCCGCCACCTCGAGCAGCGTGGGCATGATGTCCATCAGCTCGACGGGACGGTCGATCACATGTTCCTGGGGGACGCCCATGTCGTCCGGGAACCTCCACAGCATCGGGATCCGTGCGGACGGCTCGTAGGGGTTGCGCTTCCGGATCCACTGATGGTCGCCCAGCATCTCTCCGTGGTCGGAGGTGAAGACAACGACCGTGTTGGGCGGCAGCACGTACCTGAGGATGAACCGGGCGATCTGGTTGTCGATATGATTGATACATCCATAGTACGCAGCGCGCATCTGTTTGATCACCGGCTCATCCACGCACATCCGCCAGCATTCCGGATTGAGCCCGCGAACCGGGCCGTCGAATACCCTCGCCCAGTCGCCGACGTACGGCTCGGGAAGCTCCATTGCCATGTAGCGGTCATAGTAGAACGCCGGCGGTGTGTGTGGCTGGTGGGGATGCAGAAAGTTGACCGAGAGGAAGAACGGCCGGTCGGTGTCGTGCACCTCCAGGAACCGAACCGCCTCGTCGGCACACCAGTTGGTGAAGTGAAAGCGCTCGTCCAGATGCCAGCTTCGGACCGGATAGCCGTTCGACGGCATCCCGTGAGCATCCGACGCACGGGGCCAGTCCACACCGTTGTCCTTGAGGAATTGTTGGTAGGCATTGTCTCCGCCGGCGCGGGGGCCGTCGGCCCAGCAGGCCGTCTCGAACCCGATCTCCGTCGGTGAGGGCCCGAAGTGCCCCTTGGCCACCAGATGCGTGCGATAGCCCGCCTCGGTCAGCATATCCGGGAGCGTTGGACCCGTCAGGGGCGCGTTCCCGTTCATCAGTAACCCCTGGTTCACGGGCCGGCGTCCCGTCATCATGGTGCGACGGGCCGGCACACAGACCGGGCAGGCGGAGTAGGCGCGGCTGAACCGGACGCCCGATGCCCCGATCCAGTCCAGGTAGGGCGTCTGCAGGACGGGGTGCCCCTCGATTCCCAGGCAATCTCCTCGGTGCTGGTCGGTCGTGATCAGTACGATGTTGGGTCTGGTGTCGGGCACGGCGTT